>CAMXBB010000006.1 GCA_947179265.1 uncultured Bacillota bacterium | reverse complement strand
AAGGTATCTTAATTAGTGTCAAGTTTGTTAAAAATTTAATAATAAAACAATATAATGGTATTAGGCGAAGAAGAAAAAGCAAAAAAGTAGTCAATTCAATTAGACGTGAAGAAATCGAAGCCGAAGATTTAGTTTTAAAGAGATATAGAGATTATCCTATTTATGGATTTCTTTATGTATTCTTAGTTAATAGAATAAGGGTGATAAAATTCGATATGAAAAATTTTAAAAAGAAATTTAAGTATGGGACATTAAAAGATAAGCTCTTAATTATCTTTATGATGTTACTTATTATAGGATTCAGCCTTGTGGTGGCCTTCTGTATATATGTAATTACTACGGCTCCAGAAGTATCCGAAGAAAAGCTTTATCGTAATACAATATCCGTTTTACTTGATTCCGAAGGTAAAGAATTTGCACGTATTGGTACGGAGAATCGTGAAAACGTTACTTATGAGGATTTACCAGAAGTATTAATTGATGCAATAGTTGCTACAGAGGACTCGCGATTCTTCCAACATAATGGTATCGATATTGCCAGATTTACTAAAGCAACGATCGGTCAACTACTAGGAAGAAGTGATGCTGGTGGTGGTTCTACTCTAACAATGCAAGTTTCTAAGAAAACTGCTACTTCAACAGAATCACATGGTATTCAAGGTATAATAAGAAAATTTACCGATATATATCTTTCTGTATTTGTATTTGAACAAAGATATACCAAAGAACAAATCATGGAATTCTATGTTAATATCAATTATTTAGGCGCTAGAGCCTATGGTGTTGAACAAGCAAGTAAAACTTATTTTAAAAAATCGGTATCAGAGCTAACCTTAGCAGAAGCTGCATTAATAGCTGGATTATTCCAAGCACCAGATTATTTAAATCCTTTCTATAACCCAGAGGGTGCTGAAGAACGACGTAACACCGTATTAAATTTGATGTATCGTCATGATTATATTACTGAAGAAGAAAGAGATGCTGCTCAATCTATTCCAGTAAAAACTATGCTTGCAGAAAGAAATACTACTGGTGATAATGAAGATCATCAAGGATTTATTGATACATTAGTTGATGATGTTATTGATAAAACTGGATTTAATCCTTACAAAACTTCAATGACAATTCATACAACTTATAATATTGCAAAACAAAAAGTAATAAATAATATTTATAATACATACAAATTCCAAGATGAATTTGTTCAAATTGGTATCGCAGTTGTTGATGTTGATACTGGAGCTTTAATTGCTGTAGGTGCTGGTAGAAATAAAACTGGTGCTCGTCAAACAAACTATGCAAAGATTCACAGACATCCAGGCTCTACTGCAAAACCAATACTTGATTATGGTCCAGCTTTTGAATATTTAGGTTGGAGCCCTGGAAATACTGTAATAGATGATGAATACACCTATACTGGTGGCGGAAATATGAAAAACTTCGATTCTAAATTCAAAGGACTTCTTACAGTTAAACAAGCATTAGCACAATCAAGAAACATACCTGCTCTATTTACTTTCCAACAAACAACTAACGAACAAAAGTTAAATTTCGCTAATGATTTAGGTTGGAAACCAGAAACAACAGCTAGTGGAACTTTGCTTGAATCCGATTCTATTGGAGGATTTGAACCAGGTGTTTCTCCTATTGAGGCAGCTTCTGCTTATGCAACATTTGCTCGTGGTGGAATTTATATTGAGCCATATACTTATACAAAAATCGAATTTGCAGATAGTGATGATGTTATCGAATTTACGCCAAAGAAAAAGAATGTAATGAGTGAAGAAACTGCATACATGATAAATTCTATATTGATATACGCAGTTAAGAACGGTCCAGTAGTTGCTGGTAATGTTTCAGGAACGGAGATTGCTGGTAAAACCGGAACATCTACTCTTGATACTAATGACATAAAGAGATTAGGTATTTCTACAAAATTAAATATCGTTGGTGATTCTTGGGAAGTTACCTACTCGCCTGATTATGCTATAGCTTTATGGCAAGGATATGAGCCAAGATTAACAAAAGAACATTATCTACTAAACTCACAAGCTACTAAGACTAGAAATGGTGTAACAAAATTATTGGACAATGGTATATTTGAAAAGAATTCTAAGTTCAAAAGACCTAGCGGAATTACTTCTGCAGTAATCGAATTAGAAACTGATCCATTACAACTTGCAAGTCCATATACACCAGATGATTTAAAGAGTACTGAATACTTCAAGAAAGGTACTGAACCAACAACTGTTTCTAGTAGATTTAATACACTAAGTGATCCAACAAATCTTAGATATTCATCAACTAGTTACTCAGTTAATTTAGCTTGGGATGCTGCACCATATCCAGATGCAATTAATCAAACATACCTACAAGAATACTTTAATAATTCAACAGTATATAAACATTGGGCTGAAAAGTACTATAGTAAACGTCTTGAATACAATAATACCCATATTGGTTCATTCGGTTATCAAATATACTTGGTTAATGCAAATGGTACATATGATTTAGGATTTACAACAAATACTTCTTTCACTGCAAATGTTCAATTTGATTCAACTACTAGATTTGTTGTTAAATCATCATATCAAAGATTTAAGGCTAACCAATCACCTGGTGTTAGCGTTAGTGTTGAGCCAAACTCAGAATCAAGTTATGTACCACCAACACCATCAACTGAAAAAACAACTTCAGAAAATATAAGATTAAGCATTGTATATAAGGGAAATCCTTCATGTTCTACCCTATCAGATTATAATGCGTTAGGTAACTCAATTAGTGATAAAGTAACAATTGAAGCCAATGGAAAAGATGTTACAAGTCAAGCAAATATTAATATCAATTGTTATCTAAAAGACGATGATAACGACTTAGGAGGTCATTGTTCAGAGATGAATAGCAATACTGATTACCGTATTGAAATTACGGCAATGTATAGAAATATTCGCCGTACAGCGGTCATAAATATTAAGCCAAGATGTTAAGAGTAGTTAAAATACTACTCTTTTTTATTCAAAAATTTTGCATTTTTTATGAATTTGTGGTATTATAGCAAGCAATTTGGAGGGGAAAAGTATGAAATATACCGATTTTTTAATAGAAGTCAAAACGCCTTGGATAAAAAATAATGAAAAATATGAAAGAAAAGTAGTTAGATATAATTGTATTCCAGGTGAAGTTATTGATAAACCAATTTTTGCATGTCGCTATTTAAATGAAATAGCTTGTACTGAAGAAATAAGTGAAGAAATGAAGGATGAAGGATTAATGGTACATGCTATTGATGTCAATACTGAAGAAGAAATCTCTACTTCTTCTGAATTAATATCATGTTTAATCGAATTTGCAACATATCAATGGAGTTATGAAAAATAACTTCTTTTTTTATGCTTTTACTACCTCTAGTTATTGACTTAATTCTCTTGACTATTGTATAATTGTTGTAGAATAAAAAAGATAGGGTTGAAGACATATGATGATGGACGGAAGTACAAACAATAATTTTAATGCCGAAAATAATCTAAATGCTACACAAGAAGTAAAACAACCAACTGTTACACAATATGTCGATCAACTTGGAAACCCTATTGATTCTTCTTTAATCGATACTAATGGCAACTATATTACTAATTCCCCTACTCAATATGTTGATGAATTTGGAAACCCTATCGATCCTTCACTTATTGATCAAAACGGCAATTATATTGGTAATAATACACTACAATACGTCGATGAACTCGGAAACCCTATCGATCCATCGCTTATTGATCAAAATGGTAATTATATCGGAAATAATACACTACAATACATTGATGAGTTTGGAAACCCTATCGACCCATCACTTATTGATGAAAATGGTAATTATATTGGTAATGTAGAAAATTCGCTACCTGCTTCAATTGATGGAGAGACACTTGCACAACAATTAAATAATGCGTCAGGTAATATTGTCGAACCTACTCAAAATGTCGATATGTCTGCTGCTGTTTCAAATAAAAAAGAATTATTAAGTGGAATGGTTACATTTGATTATAATAATGTACCAATAACTGATATTGTAAACTCTATTATTCTTGATTCTATCAATAAAGGTGCATCAGATATTCATTTCGATCCTTTTGATGAAGGAATAAAGATAAGACTTAGAATTGATGGCGAACTTAATGATTATTCAATAGTTCCGTTATATGTTAAACGTAATATGATTACTCGTATCAAGATTATATCTGGTATGAATATTACTGAAAGCAGAACACCTCAAGATGGTGCAATTAGAACAGAACTTCAAAATAAGACTATTGATCTACGTGTTTCTTGCCTTCCAACAAATGTTGGGGAAAAGATTGTTGTCCGTATCATGGATTACTCAATGAGTGCTCAAGGTCTCGAAGCGTTAGATTTTAGTGAAAATAACTTAGAAAAAGTACAAAGAATGTTAGAATTACCAAATGGTATTATACTTGTTACTGGTGCTACAGGATCAGGTAAATCAACTACTGTTTATTCAATGTTACAAAAATTGAATGTTGAAGGAACTAACCTTATTACTGTTGAAGACCCAATAGAAATGAATATTGGGGGTATCAATCAAGTTCAAGCCCAATCAGAGATTGGTTTAACATTTGCAGCTGTACTACGTAGTATTTTGCGTCAAGACCCTGATGTAATTATGATTGGTGAGATTCGTGATGATGAAACTGCCAGAATTGCTGTACGTGCATCTATTACTGGACACTTAGTATTATCTACAATTCACACCAATAATGCTCTTAATACGATTGAACGTCTAACAGATATGTCCGTTGAAAGATATCTACTTGGTTCTTCCCTATCTGGAGTTATATCTCAAAAATTAGCACGTCGATTATGTGACAATTGTAAAAGATTAAGAAAAACAACAGATTATGAAAAAAGTATTATCAAAACAACTCTAGAAAAGGATGTTGACGAAATATATGAACCAGTTGGATGTCCGGAATGTTCTCGAGGATATCGTGGAAGAATTGCTGTTCATGAAGTATTATTATTAAATCAACCAATAAGAGATGCTATTACCAAGGGTGTTAGTAAATCCGAGCTTAGAACTTTAGTATATTCACATCATGGAACTGATACAATGCTAGAAGATGGTTTAAAAAAGGTTCTAGCTGGAAAGACATCGTTTGAAGAAATTTTAAAATTAATCGATTTAGAAGACGATTTGGGTACTGGTACCCAATTGGGATTAGTAAATCAAATTGAAGCATCGACTTATAACAATGACGATCCAAACGCTAACTTGCTTAAGACCCCAGAACTATCTGGACCTAAACCTACAGCTGTTATTAATGATATCACAACACCAGTAGCTCCAGTTGGACCTCAACTTCCTGCTCAACAACCAGCACCTATCAATCTTAATATTCCACCAGAATTACTTGCTTCCTTATCAGGATTAACAAGTCTTAAGAATATTGCTGATGAACTTGCTAAAGTTGCTTCAAATGAGACAGATGAAGATGAGAATACCGAAACAATCATTAGAAAACATAAAAAGAAACCTAAGAAGATTATTATCGAAGAAATTATCGATGATGACGATGATGAAGACTTTGATGATGAATTAGATACATTAGAAGATGAAAACTCATTCTATGATATTCCTGATGATAAAGAAGTACAAGATGACGATATTGGATCACAATTATTTGAAGAAATTGATGAGATTAGAGATAATATTCCTGACATTGAAATCCCTCCTACTCCACCAATTGTTGAAGACGATGTTTTAGATATATTGGACAGCGAAGAAAATTACTCAAGCACGAGTGATGAAATCAAAAAAGATGAAGTTGAGGATTTTGATTTTACAAATGATACAAAACAAGAGGATCTTGAAACTTTAGATGAAACAACGGAAGCAACCATTGATAATGATACAGAAGCCTTTGAAGACTATATTGAGGAACAACCATCATTGATAGATGACTACGACATTGAAGATGAAGTAACTCAAGATACAATAGATATATTAGAAGATCAACCAGAAACAATAGATAACATTGAGGAAATCATCATCGATGAAAAACCTTTGGAAGATAACATTGAGGAAGTTACTCCATTAATTGATCAATATGAAATAGAAGAAGACACTCATAGTGATGTTATTGATTATCAACCTACAGTATTCGATGAAGAACCTAACGATATAGTTGATTCATCAATTGATCATGACTCAATATTAGAAGATGAACCAATAATAGAACAAGAATTAGCTGCTGAAGATAATGTTCAAGAAAAAGATATTATCGACACTTCACTACCAAATGAAGATGTTATAGAGATTATTGAAGAAAATAAAGATAGTGATCATGAAGTTGAAAATGAAGCATCAGATGATGCGGAGAATACTCCTGACGATATAATTAAAGAAGCTGAAAAAGAAATTAATGATAATATCGAAGTATTCGATAATGAACCTATATACATAGATTTAAATAACGTTGAATACTTACAAAGCCTAATTAAATCAATACCAGCTAAAGAAGTAGAATTTGTTGATATAAGAAACAAAGATATAATACCATCTAATATTCAAGCAAAGGAAATAGATTCAGTTAATCTAGCTAACTATAGCGTTCCTTTTGATAAAAATAATTTTAAAGAAATAGATGATGACATCGAAGTATCTGGAAATGATTTTAACTTAAGCAATACTGAAATAAATAATCTATTAGATGTATTAGAGGGAGAATAATCTCCTTCTTTTTGTATGTATTATTGCAAAATAAAAAGGTACAGATTATCTGTACCTTTAAAGATTACTATCCGTTGATTTGTTTAGCAACTTCTTCAGCAAAGTTTTCGCTTCTCTTTTCCATTCCTTCGCCAACTTCGTAACGAATCATAGAGATAACTTTACCACCATTATTCTTAACGTATGTTTCTACATCGATATCGCCATCTTTAACAAATGCTTGATGTATTAAGCAATTCTCTTTGTAGTATTTTTGAATACGTCCATTAACCATCTTTTCAGCAATGTCAGCAGGTTTTCCTTCATTAATTGCTTGTTCTTTTAAGATTTCTTTTTCCTTTTCAATTACTTCTGCAGGAACATCTTCCTTACGTAAGTATTCAGGTTTCATAGCTGCTGCTTGCATTGCTACATCTTTTGCAACATCTTCGTTTGCACCTTCAACAACTACTAGTACAGCAATCTTTCCACCCATATGTAGATATGAGCCAAAATTTTCTGCATCTTTCTTAGTAACCAATTCAGCTCTTCTTAAAGATAGTTTTTCTCCAATCTTAGCAGTCTTTGCTACGATATAGTCATTAACAGTTTGACCTTCTACATCTAGAGTTAAAATTTCATCTAATGACTTAGCTTCACTTTTAAGAATAGCTCCACCAATCTTATCGATCATTTCAACAAATTCAGCATTCTTTGTAACGAAGTCAGTTTCACAATTAACTTCTAAGATAACTGCCTTATTACCTTCAGTAAAGATATTAGCTAAGCCTTCTGCAGCAATTCTATCAGCCTTTTTAGCAGCCTTAGCAATACCCTTTTCTCTTAACCAATCAACTGCTGCTTCCATATCGCCATTGCATTCAGTTAATGCCTTTTTGCAATCCATCATACCAGCACCAGTTTTATTTCTTAGTTCATTTACATCCTTAGCACTAATCATGTGTTTATCCTCCTTAACTTAATGATGAAATTAATTCATCCTTTTTCATTGTAGAATAACCTTTTACCCCTGCATCTTTAGCTAAAGCTCTTAGTTCAGTAACTGTCTTATTTTCTAATTCATTATCTGATTTAGATTCTTCTTTTACTTCGCTCTTTACTTTATCAGTGCTTTCTGCTATTTCCTTTTTAAAGTCTTTCTTAGGTTTTTCATCTTCAGTAACATAATCAACTATTTCTAAGCCTTTAGCTTCACATATAGCATTAGTTAATACTCCTAAAACAACCTTAACACTTCTAACTGCATCATCATTACCAGGAATTACGAAATCAACGTCATCTGGATCACAGTTAGTATCTACTAAACCGAATACTGGAATATTTAATTTTCTTGCTTCTCTAATTGCATTGATTTCCTTCTTAGGATCAACAATTATTAATGCATTTGGAAGTTTATCCATAGCACGAATACCACATAATACTTTATTTAATTTGTCATATTCTTTTCTTAATGCGATAACTTCTTTCTTAGGTAATGCATCAAACATACCATTAGTTTCCATGTTTTCGATTTCTTCTAATCTTTTAATTCTTCTTCTAATAGTTCTGAAGTTTGTTAATGTTCCACCTAACCATCTTTCAGTTACATAGAATGATTCAGAACGTGTAGCTTCTTCGATTGATGCTTCAACTGCTTGTTTCTTAGTTCCAACAAATAGGAATGAACCACCATTCTCAGCTATCTTTTTAACTTCCTCGTATGCTTTTTCAATACAAGTTACAGTTTTTTCAAGATCGATTATATAAATATCATCTCTTGATGTAAAGATGTATTCCTTCATCTTAGGATTCCATCTCTTAGTTTGATGTCCAAAATGAACACCAGCTTCTAGTAAGTTACTCATACTTACTACTTTGCTTTCTGCCATAAAATTCATCTCTCTTTCGTTTTACTTCCATGTATTTACTTGATACCAACCAATGGCCACTAGATATCAAGAACAATACATGTGTTTATTTAGCTATAAAAGCCAAGGTTAATATATCAAAAAAACAGCGTAAAATCAATGGTTTTTAGCACTCTTTATAACATTTTATGCAATAAAAAAGGAATAATTATATTATACCTTTTATTAATTAAATAACGATATTTCCATTCTTCATTATTTCAATATGTTCATCATCATAGGTTACACCCACAATACTTAAGCTCTTATCCCCTATCATGAAATCAATATGCGTTTTAGAATCATTAACGCCCATATTCCTCAATTCATCTTCACGTTTGTCCTCTGAACCTTTTAAACATTCATTAAAACCTGCACCTAATGCTAAATGACATGAGGCATTTTCATCATATAGAGTATCCTTAAATACGACTTTAGTATTGCTGATTGGTGAATCATAAGATACTAGTGCACATTCACCTAAATAACATGAATAATCATCAGTCTCAATTATTCCTTTTAATATCTCTTCACCAGATTCAGCATGGAATTCTACCACTTTTCCATCTTTGAAAGTCATATTAAAATTTTCAATCATAATATTATTATAGAAAAGTGGCTTACTAGAATAAACTATTCCTTCGGTCTTATCATACTCTGGAGATGTAAATACCTCTTCAGTAGGCATATTAACGATTACTCCATTTTCATCCTTACCACTTGCCCAAATATGTCCTTCTGGTAAATAAACCTTTAAATCAGTACCTAATTCATTCTTATATTCCAAATATTTAAAATTATAGCTATTTAACTTAGCAGCTGTTTTATCTAATCTATCTAATTTTTTTATCCAGTCATTATATGGCTCATTATCATCATCAACTAAACATACTTTAAATATCAAATCCCATAATTCATCTAAAGATATATTTAAGCCATTACAAGCCCAATATTCATTGGGAACACCTGCAATACACCAATTAAGTTTATTCGTCTCATAAAGGCTTCTAAAGTACTTCTCAGTACTTCTTGTATGTTCGTGGGTATCTTTAATCTTTTTAGGATCAACATCATTCATTAGATCTGGTACCATTGATGAAATAAATAGAAACGCTGCATCAAGTTTTGCATATTTATTATAGATATCATGATCAAACATTGGATGTTTATTAATATTCTCTTGATCTAATTCAACCAATAAATCGTGTTTCTTAAAAGGGTCTGTTATATCAAAATATACCTCTTTTAAATCATAATTCTTTGCTACTTCCTTTATTATATCTATAAATTCACTTAAAAACGAAGGAATAGCTACAAATAGATAATCCTTTTCACTAACCTTAAGGCTTTTTAATAGTAATTCTGCATACTTTATTTTCTTATTATTCATATATTCACCTATCCATATATTTATTATATGTCTTTTTAAATTAATTACAAGAAAAAAACATACTTTTATTCAAGTATGTCCTTACTTATTAAAGCTTATATCCCTTTGCTCCATAATCATCTTCAGGAGAGTTAATAAGTTTATCTAAATTCAAATATAGTGATCGATTATTTTCTAAATCAACAATCTCTTTAATAAATTGCTTATCTTCTACCACAAATGGAATAAAATCATCATCTATTCTAATTCCATTAAATGGTAATACTTCATTTAAAGTACCACGATATTCAACTAATTCTTTATTTTCATATGATAAACAACTGACTTCTTCACCAATATAGCCATATAAAATCATATACATCATATTAGATGCTAAAGCTTGCATAATATTCCCTCCTTATTCTTCATGAAAGAAAATAGGTTTATCACCTATTTTCTAGATAATGCCATTTTTGGACTGTTATCTAATTCTGCTCTTAAAACACTATAACCTAGCATCTCTTCTTGAGCAAGTATTACACCCATCGTATCTTTAGTATGATAACCAACAGCATTTGGATTAGTATAAACTAATCTTCCATCGGATTTCAATGCTACTTTTTCAATTGCTACACCATTACCTACAAAAGGAATGACTGTTTTTCCAACAACAATTTGATCGAAATCAACAACATTTTCTAGTCTACCCTCATGTTCAACTGGAACTCCAAATTGCCATGCAGTACATACTACTTCCTCATCTATTCTTCTATTTAAGATACCAAAAACCATATTAGCCAATTCTTGACTCATAATAATCCCCCTCTTTATGGCTTAATAATATAGCATATTTTACGAATAAAATCAAATTTCTGACCAGTAGATGTACTCCCTTTTTTCTTAAAAAGAGATATTATTTTTAATTATTTTATGCTAGAATTTCTATTAGGAAGTGAGGTAAATTTATGAAATACGTTGTATTACAAGTTATTTTAAAAGAGAAATTTATAGGAGTTGCTTCTAAAAACTTAACAGAATTAGAAGCTGTAATCAATGAACAAGCTGCTAAAGGATATAGATTACATACTATAAGTACTACTGCTTCAGGAAGTAAAGGATTACTTGGTGGAGATAGAATTCAAGCAACTATGGTTTTTGAAAAACTTGAAGAAGAAAAGACTGATAAGAAATCAAAAAAATAAAATACTAGATAATCTAGTATTTTTTTATTTGTAGTTTTAATCTAATTTCTTAATTTTCTTATTCTCTCCTTTATTTGGCGATTGCAAAGTTTCAATTGTACTCATCAATTCCTTTAAAGCCTCTGTATCTTCTTCAATTACACCCGACTCAATAACTTCTCCATTTAAAGTTATTAAATACCAGTTATCACCAACAAATAAAGTATGCTCTTCACCAATCTGTGGAGGTAAAAAATCATTACCATTAAGAAAAGCTTTGATTCCTGCAATTTTATTTATTTTAATAAGGAGATCTTTGTCTTTGGAAGTTCCAGAAACAATATCATTTCTTACACGACGATATATAGCAGGAATATCTTGTTTTATTATTTTAAGATCACTTGAATTTTCCAAGGTATTAGATGAAGCTAAACATATGATAGGATAAGAAGAAAAATCGGTTGTAAAATAGCCATTTTCAGAACATTCACATAGATAAGAAGTATTAGTTATAAAATCTTGCCAATCGTCTGATGTGTTATCCATTGGATATTCACCAATAGATTCTTTATTCAAAATCATACCTTCATAATCTTTTAGAATATAGCTTTTCGTTATGAATACAAAATCAATTCCCAATTTATCATCATAACAAGTTTTTGATTTTTTAATCATCTCTTCACAAGCACTTTTTAAAGTAGCTACTATTTCTTTAGTTTCAGATGCTGTACATCCTTCCACTTTATTATTACCTTTATCATAAATAGTTCTTAATTGGTTAATATAGACATAATTACCATTTCTAAAACCACTTGCACGAGCAATGAAATTTCCTTCATGATCAGTTATTTTGATAACAAAACCGTTTTTGTCTAAAGCACTATAGAATAAAAAATCATTGTCAGTATTATTAATCTTGAAACAAGCTTTTGTCTTTATCCCTGCAAGTAATAGATCAGTATCCTCCGAATCATACATCGAATATCGATAATTTTCCGTTGCTCCTTCGACATATGGAATGGTACTGCTTGATTTTTTACACATATTACTTATCAAATAGCATGCTTTTTTTATAACATCTTCGATTGCTTGTTTAGAATAATCCTTATCTCTATAAAGTTCAAGAGATAGCTTAGGTCCTAGAATCGCTAATGATAAATCATCAGTATGCTCAATAATCCTTTGGAGATTAAAGAAGTCATTAATAGTATTTAAATCATATTTAAGCATACAAGCAAATCTTATTATATTTGGTAGGTTATTAACTAAATTTAGAATATCTTTAGGTGCTAATAATAATTTTTGCTGATTTTTAGGAACTAATTCTAGGTTATTTTGTTCAATACATAAAATCCATGGAACGCTACATTCTACCATTAAATAGGACATAATATTAAAATAATTCGGATTACTTAAAATATCTCCATCATAGAAGTATGGGCATATTAGATATGATATAGCTAGATTTCTATTAACTATATTATATGAGCCATCAGGATTATATTCAATTCTTTCCTGTGGTCTTCCTAAATCTTTAAAAGTCAATTTCGTATCGTCGAATACAAAATATTCATCGGTAAATGGGAGTTGTTCTGCTAAGCTTTGTAATACTCTTGGATCAACATATCCATCATATTCGATTTTTTTTATCTCATTCATTATATCTAAGCGCAAAGCTTTATATACATTAATAAATTCTTTATACTTTCCACAACTTTTTATTGTTCTTTTTGATATAGATAGTGTACTAATATATTTTTCAGTTGTATCATCCCATTTTATATATGAACGATAACTTTCTACTTCAGGATCATCATATTTTAGACGGCCATTATTAAGACGATCTACTATCCTTTGAGTCATCAAGAATTGTTGATACTTTTGGTAACTTTTGGGCTTTTTAGGTATATCAGCTACTAAGTCTAAATATTTGAATCCACGGATGATAGTATTAATGATTATTCGCAATTGTTCTTTAGGAAGTGTATTTTCATATTTTTTTATTAAAGAATCAACAAAAATATCCGTATTTGGATCATTAGAAAGGTATAAACCTTCAAATATCTTACGACGACGGAATTCGATAATCTTTTTTCTAGCAAAAGGATTATCCTCTTTGATTTTAAAGTATGGTTTTACCATATTCTTTGAAACATTCAAATTATCCTTAATAAAATCCTCTTTAGAAGCTGCTATATAAAGAGCGACATACTTAGAAATATTAGCTGTTGGTTCTGCTAATTTATCTAAACAATCGGAATCTTTACTATGATATATAGTGTAATATTCTTTCATCGCCATTACTAATGAATTATAGCATTTAGGTATAGTTAAACGCATATCCATAAACACAACATTTTTAAATATATCAGCAAATTCTGTATGACTCCTTAATTCAGTGATAATCTTTGTAAAGAGATTAGCATAATATTCAGGATGTTCTTCACGATATTTTTTCCATTCTTCTAAAGCCCTAATGTTCCATATCTGATAGAAAGATTCAATAGTTGGTTTCTTACCTATAAAGGAACTAATTAAAGATTTAAAATTCATCAAAGATTGTTCTGGTAAACCAACGTTTCTAAAAAGACTTAATGTTTCTTCTAATAAAACGTGATTACTAGGAAAAAAGTTCGTTAACTTTGAATCATAGAAACGATTCAAAAAATAGGTTAAGATGTCACTATCCTCCAAAATACTTATAGGCATATTTTGTAATTCCTCTAAACTGAATGAATAACCAATACTAAGCAAATATCTAAATACTCGAGGACGCCCTTTCATACTATTTGGAAGCAACTTTACACTCTTAGGATTATTCATTAATGAGTTTAAACAAATACTTTCGGAACCTAAAAGATATTCAGGAGTATTAGCATTAAGACAGTATTTACTATTCGCTAAAAGATTAATAATCGAAAGTTTGTCTTTATACCAAATATAATCATATTCAATATAATCAGCAGTCGTGCAATCAATACTGATTGAATTTAAAGTCACTCCGTAGATTCTTTTTAAGATATTGGGACTTTTGCTATTTAAAAGATAACTCTTTCTCTTCGCCGTCTCAATGATAGCCGAAATAACCCTTGGAGGTATTTGATAAAAATAATCTAAATAATTAAGACTATTAAAATCAATATTAATGGCAGCTATAAGGCAATCTTCATCTTCACTAATAAGTTTTGGCGTAGATTCGTCAAAAGCTGTTGGTTGTTCTAAAAAGGTAGAAATGATAGTATTTCTTTGTATTTCTGATAGAATAATGGACTCTGGAGTATTTCTTTGAAGGCTTCTTTTCATTTCCTTTAAAAAATCCATTGAGAAAAGATCATCTTGTAAATGAAGATTATTTTTAATAATGAAATTATAAATCTTTTGTAATTCCTGATATGTCATATATAGCCAACTCCCACCAAAATTCAAGTAATAATTTACAATCTCGTATACTATCATAATTTGGCAGTTTTTTCAAAGTTTTAAAGTAAAATTAATTATCTAAATATTTACTAAAAATATTATAATCAATAATAAATTCTTGAATCCCTAAATATCCAGGAGCAATATCATATTTATTAAATACAATAACAATATTATTATCATCGTCAAAGTAGAAGTTTTGATCATCTGCTATCTCTATGGTTTCATTATATTCACTACTATTATCTTTGAGTAAAATTTGTCTTTTTATCTCTAATTCTATTGCTTCTTTGTATTTCTTATCAGCAAATAAATCTGATAATTTAATCATTTTATCTTGAATTTTATCAATGTGATAATATTTAAAATAATTGTTACTACTTCCTGCCTCTTCTAATACTGATATCTTCAAAGTAAACCATTCCTTGGTATCTCTTAAAACATCATAATCAATTTTTACATATCGATGATTTAAATCATTATAGTCTAAGAAAAAATCATCAATGATATCACTGGTAAATTTCCTTATATCTTCATTTAATACATTATCTAGCGCTTCCTTATATTTAATAATTGGTACATCAGCATCTAGTTCATTATTCTTATATTTAAAATTAACTTCTAAATTATCTATATCAATAATACTTCCAAGTATTGGTAAAGCATTGGTGTTAGATATCCCACTTATAATAAATAAAAATGTAAAAACACATATACTTTTTGCAATCAAAAAACTCTTTTTCATGATATTCACCACTATAATATTTATGCTAATTAATTTATAAAAAAACAAAAATGGATTAATATAATCCATTTTTATTTTATTTGCTTGATAGTATAACCTTTGCCCTCTAATAGTTCAATAATACTTTCACCACCAATGATGTGAGCAAGACCTACAGTACAGAAGACTTTTTTCCCATCTTTAAAGTATTGATCTAATTTAGCAAACATTCCTTTATTGCGATCAGTTATTAATAGTTTATTATAATCCCCTAAATCTTTAGTTTCCTCTTCATCGCCTTTAAACATAGCTTCTAGATTTTCTCTATCACCTTTTTTGTATGCTTCATATAGTTTTTTTAATTCATCTACCTCTTCATCATAGTTATCTACCATTTCGTTAATTAAAGTTAACATTATTTTAGAATCCATATTTAAAAGTAAATCAGTTTGAAATTCTGGAGACTCCAATTCAATAATTTCCTTTTTGTCATCTTTAGCTTTAGTTAATATGTGATTATCAATGCCAAAAGTTGAGAATATTTCAGCATCAGCCATTGATGCATTTTCCATTAATGAAAACCACATTACTACATTATATAAATCATACATTGAATTATATAGATGAGCTTTCTCAAGTATTGTTTTAGCTTTATTATAGGTTTCTTCACCTAGATATTTGCTTACTGATTCACCATTGGGATTTATAAAGTTTTTTAGGCTTTCCATTTGTCCTTCTAAATCTTGATTGTAAGCAACTAAGTCAAATTCTACTGCAATAGCATCACTTTCCTTATAAGCATTTAAGACATAATCTGGAAGTGGATACATTGAAGCTTCAGCAGCATGAATTGATCCAAAAAGATATAATTTATTGTCACTTCCTTCTTTCGTTACTTCAAAAAGAAGTGGTGAACTAGTAGATTTAGCTTCTTCTTTTTTGGAATCATTATTTTCTGGTGTACATCCACTCACAAAGAAGATAAGTGGAAGAATTAATAATAACATTTTAAATTTTTTCATAAACTCTTACTCCTTATAAGGTCATTATAACATATAAAAAGAAGTAAATATATTATTTACTTCTACCCTTTATTAATTTGACTATTAATTAGTTCAAAATATTTATTTCTTTTTAAGATTGATAATTTGTATTTATCACCATTCTTCATAGTAATAAGAATACCAAATGGGAAGAAAGGTGGTGTTAAACAAGTTTTTACCTTATCAATATCTTTTAATTCAATCTCCCAGCTTACACTATCAGTACCGATTAAACCAGATGCCAAGAAAACAACACGCTCATTTGTAAAATAATATTTACCTGATACTTGTTTGTTAATGCTTAATTTAGGCATTTTCCAGCAATCTCCAGATACCTTATTTGCAAGAAGCTCCTCTCCACTTCTTAATTCTAATTCTTTTTTTGCCATATTTTACCTCCAATTAATCTTTTATATGCATACATTATAGCACTAAATATATGCAGAATAAATATAGTTTATATTAAAATTTAACTAATTCTATTTCACCACTTAATGTTGACGCTTGATGAAATAATAGTTTCAAGTTATCTCTCATAACCCATAGTGATGTACGATATATTTTGTCATTATTTGAAATGGTTATATAATGCACAAGATAAGTATTTGTATCGATTGATTGACATTCATAATTATAAATATCAATCTTTCTATCTGTGGTGAGTTTATTTAAATCTTGAATTGTTTCTGTCTTGTCAAAGAAACATCCCGATTTACCACATTCGATAAACTCATCATCTATTACATTTTCCAAGTATTCTTTATTGCTCATATATTCATACTTAAATAAACTTTTTTCTAACTCTAGTATTTTTTTATCCATATTATTACCTCTTCTTAAGTAAATATGTTTCTCTAAATTTTATAATACTCATAATCAACATAAAAACTCCGATAGCGATGAAAAAGATACCTCCAATAACAGATTCTTTAAAAAACATAATTCCTACAAAGAATATTAATCCTATAACAGCAAGAAAGAATAAAATAATTATACCAATTAAAGGATACCTTATATATTTAGGTATCTTTTTATTTTTACTTGCTTCAAGCGTTCCTTCAAATATGAGTTCTAAAAGAAATTCAAATATAAATTCCATATTTTCTCCTCTTAATCAATTGATTCATATTGTTCAGGACTCCAAGCTGGAGTACATGTCATAGAAACTACTGCATGCTTAGCTTCCCAATAATATAATTCATTACAATCTATTAAGATAGAATATCCTTTCTTAAAATCAATAATTTTATCACTAAAGCATAATTTACCTTCTCCATCCAAAACGTGAATTAGAGCTTTGCTAATAGTATTCAAGGCATATCCTTTATCAGGATATCTTCCCGTTATCGTAGCGATACATAAATCAATATCTTTATCTTCAAAAGAGTATTCTAATACTTCACATGTATCACTATTTGAACGTCTCAATGCATCAGCTTCTTTTATTACTTTCATAAATATCACCTCACTAAATTATCTTATAAAGAATAATAGATCAATTGCTGTAAAAATACTTTCTCTTATATTCTTGCTTAACTTACATAATTTAATTATACTTCCTAAAATTAAATAGATACTTGTTAAACATAATAAGAAACCAAAGAAACCATCAGGAGCTTCAAATACAAATAATTGCAAGATAAAGAGTGAAAGCCCTAAAATAAATAAAAATATGCATAACTTAATTTGTGTTTCTTTTTTCATAAATTACTCTCATTTCTTTCTAACTTTTATTATATCATCATCTTGAATATTACCTACAAGTAAGGATGAGTTGGAATCATGATTACTATAGTTTTCACTTACTTTATCTTCACTATAATTAGCATAACAATACTTACAGAAGTGCTTACAAGAATTATATACACCAATATCAACCATTTGAACACAATTACATTTCTGTTCTTTTCTTGCCGTCCAATTCTTATACGTCTTCCCTGTTAATTTATATGCTAGTTCATGCGAAATGCATTCTCCCTTGTGAAAACCATATTCTACCAAGTTTCTTTCTTCAAAACATGTTTGTACTAACATTCCATACTTTGAAGCACTTTCACTAAATGATATTCCAATCTCTTTATAATCATCTTCAGTAAATGCTCTATAGTTTAATGTTTTCTCATTTTTTCGAACATTCTTATAATCATCTATAAAGGATACTATTATATGATGTACGTAACCATCCAATAAACTACACATTCTTTCAAAAACTTTTTTATGATAGTTAATATCATATTTAGAGCTTAAGAATATAGGATCATATCTTACATAAATATTATCTACTCCAATAATATCTGATATCTTCTTTATTGCTTCGATGACTTTATCCTTAGACGGAACATTAGGCTCAATATCACTCTTATATGGAGTTAGTGTTACATGAAATAAAATAGGTTTATCAATTTCTTTTAAATAATCAATAATTGGCATGGGGTTCTTAGTACAAAAGAGAATTGCATCAACATCATCAAAATAAATCCTACTAACTAACTTAGGATTAAAAGGATTTCTAACATCAACAAATCCATCTTTGTAACGATTCATAAACCATTCAGTATAAAAAGCTACGATATCAGTTCTACCACTAACATTTAATATCATATAAATATTTTAAAATCCTTTATAATTAGTATTATATCCATGATTCTCTTGTGGTCTTTTATCATTTGGATACATAACATCAGTATAAATATCTTTTTGTAACTTTTGGATCATCTTATATACTTCCGCATATTCAGAAATACTATTGATATTTGTAGCAGAACTAGTATTATTGGAATTTAACTGATTACTAGTTAGAATTATATCACCAACACCAAACTTTTGATCAAAAAATCCTCTATGTAAGTTTACTCGAGACATTTCCATAAATGATTTTCTGTTTATGGTCTTATTAATAATACCACCAGATATATACACTGCTTGATCAGTAACAATATATTCTGTGTTGCGATATCTTTTCATAGTCATTATTACGCCACCTAAATAAATCCAAACAGGCATCATATGAAATAACATAAAAGGAATTAAGAAAAAAGCGATTCCTTCTACATCACCAGTAGCAATAAATCCACTAATAAAAAACAAATCAAACATCAACCATAAAATAGCGAATGGAAGTAAAGGATTAAATATACTTTCGAAGATAAAACACCTCTTATTTGGTTTTCCCTCATACAATATTCTCTCGTTTTCACCAATCAACAACTTTAAATCATTATTCATATTTTGTGCTCCTCTATCTACTTCTATTATACCATACAAAAAGCAAATATTATATTATTTGCTCTTATCTATCTAAATAATTTTTCAAGAAGTTACTGCATTCCTCTACACCATATTTATCAACATTGACAAGTAAATCATAGTTTTCTAAATTTTTCCATTCTCTATTAGTATAGAACTTATAATGCTTAGCTCGATCTTTATTAACTTTATTTATCTTTTTCATAGCTTGATCTTTTGGTATTTTGTAATACTTTATAGCTCTTTTCATCTTCGATTCATCATCACTATATAAGAATATATTTACGACATTCTTATTATCCTTTAACACATAATCAGCACAACGACCAACGATAACGCATGGTTTATTGGCTAGTTCTCTTATGACCTTACATTCAGCATTAAAGATGCGATTATCATTCTCATAATAACTATTTCTAGTTTGATCATTTTTTTCAATATACTCTTTAGTAAATCCTGATTCTTTAGCAGTAAGTCTGATAAGTTCAGCATCATAACATGGAATCCCTAATTTTTCTGCTAAAAGATTAGCAACATATCTTCCACCACTACCATATTCACGAGATATTGTAATAACCTTATCAAATTTTCCTGTATATTTATGTTTAGCTTCAATCTCATTATCAATTTCTCTTATTTCATTATCTTTTAACTTACAATATTCTGATCTAAATATAAAGATTGTAATAATGAAGCATAAGGCGTCTGCAATTGCTCCAGCATATAATACGCCATAAATTCCTAAATCAAATACAAAAGCTAATAATAAT
>CAMXBB010000005.1 GCA_947179265.1 uncultured Bacillota bacterium | reverse complement strand
ATCATTTATGGTATTAGGATTTGTCTTATATAGAAGATATAATAGATTTGAAAGAGTTTAATTAAAGAGGATTTATTCCTCTTTTTTCATTGTGTAAAAATTTTATATAAAATATAAAAGTTTCTATTGATAAAGCGCTTAGGAATTGTTAAAAAAATGATAATATTATTATAGAGAATTGAAAGTAGTTACATCTAAATATTCATCAATTAGATTTAATAAAGTATGATAAGGAAAGTGTTTTTCATAGGTTCTTATTAATGTTATCATTTATTATAATAAATAGTGTCGAGTTTAAAGATAAGAGTGGTTTTATCATTGAACGACATGTGTGATTAGTGTATAATTTAGGTATAATAATAGATAATGCAGTTTGGTAGGAGTATGGATATGTTAGAAAAAAGTAATACTAAAATGATTTATAATACTTTGATTGTTTTTGGATTGATGATACTAGCTATGATAGTAGTACAATTTAATTATGTTTTTGCTGATAGTGAAAATGTATTTTATATTGCTGATTTAAAGAATGGCGATATAATTCCTTTTGATGCAATTTTATATACTGGTCAAGATTATCATTTCTATTCAAGAAATACTGGATATCTTCCATCTATGTCTTTAGCTTATGCTGATAATGGATCTGGGTATAGATATATGACTCTTCAAAACAATTCGCGATATCAAGTCTTAACTGCAAAGGATGTTTATAAAGATTATTTAAATGATTATGATATTGATGAATTTGTTGCATGGGAAGTAGATGTTGATGAGAATAAAATCACACTTTATCCAGTCAGAAAAGTTGATATGGATTTTACTATGCCAAGTAAAGATAATGAATATTTAATCGATACAGAGTTTTACGAAGATAGAGGTTCAGTTTCTGATTATTCATGGTATAAATACATTGATATAAAAAATCCTAAGATGTCTAGTAAAATCCAATGGAAAAAGAATGATATAGAAGAGTACTATGTAATAGATGAAGGTATTTATGAAAATGGTGATACCGCTGTTTTGACATTTACTTTTGATGCTAAAAAAGGTGATAAAGTAATATTTGATGCTCGTGTATGGACTGGATATAATATTAAGTATGTTAATGATTTTGAAGTTATGTTTAATGGGCAACCAGTTGAGGTTCCTTATGGTAGAGAATGTTATAATAACTGGAGTTGTATTCAAGATTATTCTTTATATGAAACTCATATTTTAAAAGTTAAATCAACAGGTAAACAAACTTTAACTTTCACATACAAGGTTGATAAATTTAATAAAGAATCGATAAAATCAATGACAAATTATTGGGGATCTGAATCGGATCAAGAAAAATTATATGCTTATGTAAAAAATGTTCGTTTGTTAACTCCTCTTAATGAAGGTGAAAAGTTAAATACAAATTATTTGGATAATAACGACGATGTTATTTATATAGCAACTTATGATGATAGAGATATAATTGTTAGTAAACCGATAAAATATTTAGTTGAAAATAATACTGAAGATAAAGCAGCTTGTTATGAATGTGATGGAGAATTAGTATGGACTAATAAACCAAGTTCATCATGTAAGAAGAGTAATTCTATAACAACTCAAGGGATGTGTGTTAGTAATCCTAAGACTGGAATAAGTAAATATTTTATAATCTCAATGATAGTTATATCATTTATGGTATTAGGATTTGTCTTATATAGAAGATATAATAGATTTGAAAGAATTTAATTAAAGAGGATTTATTCCTCTTTTTTGTTTGTAAAATTTTTACATATAATGTCAAAAAATATATATTGTTAAAACATTTATAACTAAAAAAATGATAATATTATTATAGAGAATTTTGTCTTATTATAGATAGTTGAAAGTAGTGATATCTAATATGAAATTAAACAAAAAAAATAATTTGAATAAGTTTAATAAATGGACAATATTGCTATTTGCAATAATGTTTATTGGTTTAGGTTTTGCAGCAATAAGTGCAACACTTGGAATTAATAGTCATGCAATAATTGGAAATATTTCCTTTGATGTACATTTTGAAAATGTTGAAGTAAAAGAAGGAAGTATGAAAGCTAAAAGTCCAGCAACTATTGTTGCACCAGGTAATACGCAAATTAACTTTAGTCTTCACTTAACAACACCAGGTGAGTATTATGAATTTGAAACTGATGTTGTAAATAGTGGAACCCTAGATGCATATTTATCAAGTATAGAATTACTTGGTTTAGATGAAAAAACTCAAAAGTATTTAAATGTAACATATAAATATATTGGTGGTGGTAAATTAAAAATAAATGATTTATTAAAATCAGGAGAAACAGAAAGAATAAAAGTAAGAGTTAATTTCTTATATGATATTACTCTAGATGATTTACCACCAGAAGAAAAATCACTTGATTTCACTTTAAATCTAACATATACCCAAGATAATGGAACTGGTGTTGAAAGAGACAAAGATGCGATTGATGTAAATATTCTAGGTCAAGATATGATATCTTATATGGATAATGTAGCAAGTAAATACGTAACAAGTGCAACAGGAATTAATTTTGGCTTAGAGCCATCAGATACGAATGGAAAAGGCCTTTACCTAAGAGCAGGAACAGAAGAAGATAGATATCCAATATATTATTTCCGTGGTGGAGATGATTTAAATAGTGATGGAGTAGAAGATACTCTTAATAATCATGTATTGTTTGGAGGATATTGTTGGAAGATTGTAAGGACAACAGAACAAGGAGGAACAAAGATAATCTATGATGGAGAACCAGATGCAAGTAATCAATGTAATAATACGGGAACTGCATCACAAATAGGTAAATCAGCATTTAACACAAATACTAATGAATTAGCAGATATAGGGTATATGTATGGAGAAAGATATGCATATACGTCATGGGAGGATACGGAGTATGTATATGGAAGTGATGTAACATATAGTGGAGGAGTATACACATTAACACAACCATCAGAATCAAACACAATAGCAAATATCAAAACCAAACATTATACATGTAAGAAAACGACTAATGAAACATGTAGTACAGTATATTATGTATATTCATATTATAAACCCTATGATAAGACAATTTACACCGCATATGCCATAGCATTAGAAAATGGAGAAAAGCTAGAAGATATTATAAGTAAATCATATGCAAATGAAAATGATTCAACAATAAAGACAGCAATAGATAATTGGTTTAAAGATAATCTAGCAAGTCAAAAAGGTAAGTTAGAAGATGCCGTATGGTGTAATGACAGAAGTATAACAAGTGGAGGATATCTTGCTGATTCTGATTTAACACTAAATGGTGGGGAAACCTATTTAGGCGGATATACAAGAACTTATACAACACGAATACCAGGATTAAAAGATGAAGAAGCATGTCCAAATAAGAATGATCGATTTACTGTAAGTGATACAAAAACTGGAAATGGAGTATTAACATATCCAGTAGGGTTAATAACAATAGATGAATTAACAGGAGCAGGCTATAATCTGGGACCTTCTAATATAAATTATTATCTACAAACTGGACAATCTTACTGGACATTATCGCTGTCTACTGTTGCTTCCTATGGTTATACCTCCTACGGATTCCGAATGGAATCTTCTGGCTATATGACTAATGGTGGCATGAGTCTCACCAATGGTGTACGACCATCAATAGTCCTAAAAAAAGGAATAGTAGCAACGAGTGGAGATGGATCATCAGAACATCCATATGTAGTTGAATAATTAATTTTTGTTATTAAAATAAGACAATATGTCTTATTTTTTTTATACTTTATGATATAATCTTTTTGTTGAGGAAGATAATATGGAAAGATATAGAGAGATTGAAAGAAGTATAATAAAGAAGTATCGTAAAGAGATATGGTCAAGATTTATTAGAGCTATAAATGATTATGATATGATTCATGATGGTGATAAAATCATGGTATGTATTAGTGGCGGAAAGGATTCCTTTTTACTTGCTAAATGTATTCAAGAGCTTAAAAGACATGGTAAGGTTAATTTTGATGCTTGTTATGTTGTAATGAATCCAGGATATCGTGAAGCCAACTTAGAATTAATAAAAGAAAATGCGAAAATATTAAATGTAGATATTGAAATATTTAATAGTGATATATTTGAAGTGGTTGATACTGTTCCTTCTAAGAGTCCATGTTATCTTTGTGCTAGAATGCGTAGGGGACACCTATATAATAAAGCTAAAGAATTAGGGTGTAATAAGATTGCTTTAGGTCATCATTTTGATGATGTCATTGAAACAACTTTGTTATCTATGTTTTATGGATCTGAAGTTAAAACTATGATGCCAAAACTTCATAGTGATAATTATGAAGGATTAGAGCTTATAAGACCACTTTATTTAGTAAAAGAAACGCATATTTTAACTTGGATGAAATCTAATGATTTACATTTTATTAATTGTGCTTGTAGATTTACTGAACGTGAAGCAACAGAAGAAGCAGGTAAAAGGTTAGAAATGAAAAATCTTATAAAGAATTTAAGACATATTAATCCTGAAATTGATAATAATATCTTTAAAGCTTTAGATAATATTAATCTTAATTGTGTTTTAGGAACAAAAAAGGATGGTATTTATAAGAGTTTCTTAGATGAATATGATAATAATGAATAATTTAGCATATGATTTAGTAAAGATGTCGTAATCATAAATAGCTATATCTTTTATAAGGCTTTTATGATAATATTAAGATGTATAGACTGAGGTTGGTTGTATGAACACTAAAAAGATAATGAGTAGTGTGTTGTTTTTGGTAATGATACTTACTATCTTAATACCTTTTAATGTAGAAGCTAAGAATAATCCTTATCGAAGATACTGGCAATATATTGAAGGTACTAGGGTAAGTAATTGTATCTATGTTGCATGGGATGAAGCCAAAAGAAATACGGGTTTAGAATTACCTTATTGGGGATTAGCTGGAAGAAAAGAAGAAACAAGTTGGTTACCTAAAGCCGAAAAAGCCGGATTTGAAATAGGGAAAGAAGCTAGAGCAAATTCCATTGCAGTATATGAGGGGCATGTGGCATATGTTTTATCAGTAAGTAAGGATGGTAAAACAATGATAACCAATCAAGGTGGGGTTTATAGCCGTAAGGTTGATAAGGAAACTGGCGAAGTGACAATCGAACCTAAGAATGGAACAGGTACAGTATTTAACTATAAGGTTAGTGCTAAAGTTGGACCTAAGAGTTGGTCTGGTTTAGAACTTTTTGGTTTTATCTATTTAGATGTTGTTCCAGGATTTGTTCCAACAACTACAGTAGCAGGTGAGAGTATTCCAACATCACCAACAAGCAAAATAAGTAATTATATCCCGAAATCAACTAAAACGACATCATCAAAAGAGACTACTGAGAAAATAATTATTTCGATAACTACAACCCATAAACAAAAAAATGAAGAAAGTATTTTGGATAAAATAAATGATAGCAAAGAAAAGATATCTTTTTATAAAGCTGTATGTAGCATGTTAGCTCTTTTAATATTAGGTTTGTTATTGGTAACAACATATATTTATAAAAATAAAAGATAATTGAATTATAATTAACACTCTTATGATATAATAAGAGTGTTTTTTAGATTGAGGTGCAACTATGGAAGTCAAAGAAGTAAAGATTGAACTTACAAATTATTGTAAAAGAGGATGTATTCATTGTAGTAGTAATGCTAATATGGATAATGTTATTGAGCTAGATATGGATACAATAAAGAGAATTATTGATGAATGTGTTGATAATAATATCGAGAGTATTGTTTTAACAGGAGGAGAAGCAACTGAATATGCTGGTATTGAAGATGTTGTGTTCTATGCTCATAAAAAAGGAATAAAGAAAATTAAATTATATACGATGTGTGAACCTACATTATCAAAATATGAAAAATTAAATAAATTAAGAATAGCGGGTTTAACTGAAATAATATATTCTTTAAATGTTGGTTTAACGACTGATGGTGTTGTTAGTTTTGAAACGATTGAAGCATTTCTAATAAGTTTAAGTAATATTATGGATATCAGTTTTCATTATTGCTTAACAACTAAGAGTAAAGATGATTTTGCTGAACTAAATAAATTATTAGATCAGCTTTATCAAAAACATTTTAAGAAATTATCATTCCTAAGATTTGTTAAGCATGGAAGAGGTAATGGGGATCTTGTTTTAACTAGTAATGATTTAAAAGAGATAAAGCCATTTATCATTGATATGATGAATAAATATCCTAATAAGATTCATTTAGGAAGCCCATTTAATATTCTAGATATATCTTATACACCATGCAAAGCTGGTAGAGATACAATGATTGTTGGTTTTGATGGTTCAGTATATCCATGTGATGCTATGAAATATTTTAACTTTTTAGGTAGTGGAGGAAATATTCATACTTCATCTTTGAAGGATATCTATAATTCTGAGTATTTTGAAAGTATAAGAAATGCTTCAGAATTAGAGAGTGATAGATGCAAGGAATGTGGTAAAGAGAATTGTCATGGTGGATGCCTTGGTCAAAAGCTTTTAGATATTACAAGTAGGGATGAAGAGATAACAACATCCTGGTATCAAAATAATGCTTTAAGAACTATCAATGACTTTGGTTCTAGGAGTGCTTTAAGATTAAATGCATATATGGGAATCATTGGTGAATATGGTGAATTCTTTGATTATATAAAGAAGTTATATACTCATAGTTTAAGTGAGGAAAAGAAACGTGAAATACTAAAACTTGCGCCAAAAGAACTTGGAGATTTAGTATGGTATCTTTCAACATCTTTAGCAATATATTATGATTACTCATTAGATGAGGTTTATAATTCATTAACTGGTAGTATTAAAAGTGGTTTTATGTTGGATGAAGATTTGATTAAAAAAGCAGCTTTATCTCCAGATCCATTATGTCAAGAAAATAGTGGTGGATATAATATAGATTATATAAATCATTTTATTGGAGCTATTGATATCGATACTGTAAATGTCTTCGATACATTGATGAATTTTAAAAAGGTATTAAATAAGATCGATTATGTAGATACTAAAGACGATGCCATAAAAGTAGTGGGAGAAATCCTTCTATATGTAGCAGCAATATCTAAAGTGATGTTTAATGTTAATCTAAGTGAGATATTAGAAGATAATATTGCTAAACTAAGAGCACGTTATCCGGAAGGGTTCTCATCAGATACTGCTAATATTCGAATTGATGCTAATAAGAAGTATAAAGAAGAGGAAGATACTAAAGTAGTCAAAGTTTATCGTCCAGATGAAAAAAAATAAGGTTTCATTAATTGAAACCTTATTTTATATGATAACTTTCTTCATTTTTCTTTACTAAATTATATTCATTAATAGCATCTTCTAATGTTGATTTTTCTTCATGATGAGTTAATTTTTTATACTTGGAAATGGATTCTAACATTAGAAGAATAACATAATCTATTGGTGAAGTATTGTTCTTTATAAGAGTACCACAGACATTATCGTTTAAGACAGTCCAAAAAAGATCATCATCTATAATAAATAATACTGCATAGACAATATCGTGATTCATTACTAGAAAGATATGTTTTTTAATCTCTTCACCACTAAATATTGCTATTGATGGGTTATTTTCTATGAGACTTTTACCAAGCTCATAATTTCCACCTTTTTCAATAATAACTTGAATGATATCCATAGCATTCGCTATATTTTGCTCTTTGTTATACATCTAGACCACGTCCACTTTCTTTTAATACTTTATTTATACTTTCTTCAATTAGTAAAATATTATATTTCATAACGTCACATATGTATTCTTTAGCATCTTCTGGTATTTCTATATGTTGTTCTTGTTCTATTTCTTCTAGAAGTCCTAATATATCAGCATTTTTAACCTTTTGAAAATATTCATTGAACAAATTTACATATGTACTATCAGATACTTTTAAGAAGTATTCAACCAGTTTAGTAGCTGGTTCACGTTTTTTCTTCTTAGCATTTCTAATAGCATCTTCAGAAGGAGTAAGTAATAGCTTGTCAAGATATAGGAAATTAGTAAAACCTTCTTTAGCTTTTTTATTATCAGGATAGTTAACAATGCTATCTAACACTCCATAAAACTTTGAACGTCTTTCACCATATCGCCATAGATTGAATGATGTTGCATTATCAAATACATCAGAAGTTCTAAGTGATAATGAACCATCTTTATTTTTTATTAAGATAATTGACCAATTACCCATATGGCGATCAGTTTGTAATGTTAATACATCAAACATGAATAGTTGAGTTAGATATTCCATTATTGGTCTTTGATAATCAATATCAAGATTGTGAATGTTTAAATACATTTCAATAATCGACCAAAGTTGTTCAAGATTATTTAAATTATTATGAAGATATTCAAATTTATATTCAAGTGGCATTTTGATAATAGCATCGGGAACATTATATAGATTAATGAAATCTTCATCATCTAAAACAGTCTTAGTTTTATCTTTTAGGTAAGGATATTTATTTAATACCTCTTGGATTATTTGTGCTCCTAAAATAAGGGTTTCATTTTCTAAAGTAAACTTCTTAGAAAGGATTCCATAACAATCATTTAACCGACATATCGTATATTCCGCACAAGGAATTCCCAGTAAATCAGCAATCTTTTTTGATAATAGTTCTCCAATCCAAGTATATTCTCCAAAGCCACTCTCAATCTTTTTAAATAGATATTTTTGACCATTTATAGTAATCCAAAAAAGTGAATTTGCTCCAATACCTTCAAATTCTACAAAATCTTGTTTTGCTAAATCATTAAAATCAGTGAATGTATATCCATATGTCTTTAATAAATATTCATCAAGTCTAAAAACTTCATTATCCATAGTGTATCCCCTTTAATACATTGATATATTGTATATATACCATTATATTATATATAAGATCAATATTCCAATAAATTGTAAATAGTAAGTAAAATATATGCCTAGTGTTAACAATATAAGATATAATTGTAGTAGGTGATGATATGAATATCTATACTTGTTTAAATGAGATAACCCAATATATTGATGATCATATATATGATGATATTGAGTACAACATTCTTGCTAACATGATGGGAGTAAATATCTTTACTATGCAAAAGCTTTTTTCTTTATTATGTGGAGTGTCATTAGCAGAATATATTAGATATCGTCGTCTTTCTTTAGCATCGGAAGATCTAATAAAGGGTGATATAAAAATAGTTGATTTAGCAATCAAGTATAATTATGATAATGCGACTTCTTTTTCTAGAGCTTTCAGTGCATTTCATGGTATAAAGCCAAGTGAAGTAGATGAAAATACTACTCTCAAAACATTTCCTAGAATTATATTTGACGAAAGTATTGAGGTCAATACTTCATTAGAATACGATATTATAAGTATGGATGAACTAACACTGTATGGTATTTTTACTGAAACTAATAATGCTACTATTGAAAATGATGCTCCTCACTTTTTTAATATTACTGAGGAAAAATATATGAATCTCTTGGGTCCAGTAAAATATGGAATGATTTCTTATAGCGATGAATTTAGAGAGGAATGTAATAGATATTATTGTTTATATGAAAAAGAATTAGATGGTTTTGATAAAGTGATAATCGAAAAGGGAAGATATTTAAGATTTAAAATAGATTCTCAAGAAGCCAAAGACATAAGATATATATCACAAAAGTTTTATCTTTCTTTTCTTCCATCTACTAAATATAATCTTAAAGAAACCCCTGAATTAGAATATTATCATGATTGTATAACTGATTTTTTAGTTCCAATATATGACTGATTAAATTTGGAACTAAAAAGTCAGTCTTTTTTTATTTAAATAAAGTATTATTATCTTTGAGGTGAGGTTTTATGGGGTGACCTCAGAAATATATTTAGTTAAGAAAAATATAGGAAGAGAAGAATGGGAAGAGTTAATTCATCGCATTTCTTTATTTGTTGGTCGTTTTAGAAAATGGCGAATAGTTATAAAAAATGATAATAATAGTATTCGTTATTATATTATTTCTAAGATAATGCTACCAAGTATTATTAATGGATTATCGTCTTTTATGTTAAAGAGTTGTAATGATGTAAGGTTAGAAATGAACAAGATTAGAATACCTTTATATATGAATATCAGTAGTTGTTTTATTGATATGTTAAATCATTTTGAAATAAAGAATAGGGGAAAGATAGATAGCATAGTAATAGATATAATGATGTTAAATAAAAATAATTATAAAACTGATATAACTTTAAATGTAATAAAGAATAATCGATATCAATCTAGACATCTATTACTTGGAATACCTAAAAACATTTTAGCTAATAATTTCAATGATAATAAGATCTATTCATGTAAGGGAGTTCCTAAGTATTTAGATGTTACTAAGATATTACATAAATTATCAACTGATAAAGCAAAATCTTTATTTAAGATAGATACTTATCCTTTCTTACAAGGGGAGTATTACCTTCATCAAAGAGATTATGATTTTGCTAAACATTCACTTATTCTAGGTTCTTCTGGTTCTGGTAAGTCTAAGCTTATCGCTTCTATGGTCAAAAATATTATTAAAAGGGATGGAATAAATAATTATAAAGTAGTACTTATTGATCCTCATGCTTCATTAGAAAGTGATATAGGAGGTTTAGGTAAAGTAATTGATTTTAAAGACATAAGTAACTCTATCAATCTCTTCTCAAGTGATGAAGATATTATATCTTCAACAGAGATTCTGATGAGTACTTTGAGAAATCTATTTGGAAGTGATTATAATTCTAAACTAGAAAGAGTTTTAAGACATTCTTTGTATCTTTTATTAGGAGTTAAAAAATTTAACTTTGTAAGATTAAAAAAATTACTATTAGATACCGAATATCGTAATGAATTACTAAGAGAAGCAAAGAATATAGTTCCTTATAATGTAATCGAATTTTTTTTGAGTGATTTCAATGATTTAAAGACTAAATCATATGGAGAAGCTATTTCACCAATTATTGCCTTTATCGATGAATTATCTTTGATGCCTGTATTTAATCAAGAAGATATCGAAGTTGATCTTAACAAAACTATTAAGAATAATGATGTAACAATTTTTTCTTTGGATAGATGTAAACTTGGAGATAAGATTACTAAGACGATATCTAATCTAATTACAGCAGAAATGTTAACTTTAATTCAAAATAACCCCGTCGATAGTCATATTATATTCATTATTGATGAAGTAGCATTACTTGAAAATCCTATGTTATCACGATTATTGTCTGAAGCTAGAAAATATAATTTATCCTTAATATTAGCAGGTCAATATTTTAATCAGGTAAGTGATGATTTAAAGAACGCTATATTTGCTAACGTTATAAATTATTATATTTTTAGAGTATCTAAATTAGATGCTAAGGTTTTAACTGATAACTTTAATATGAAACTATATCCTAATAATGATATAGAAGAACAAAGAAAATACTTAAGTGAATTACAGAATAGAGAATGTGTTGTAAGGATTAGTTCTAATGGAATTCTTTTGCCAGCATTTAAAGGTATAACTACAGACTTTCAAAGTATTCCAAGAAAAGAAGAACATGAAGAAAAGGAGAATCGTCAAAACAAAAATGATAATGATGATAAGAAAATTGATTTTACGATAGGCGATAACATCAAATTAAATGATATTTTACCAATATATAAATAGAAAGTAGGAATGATAATGGATGATGTAGAGGTTTTAAAGATTGTTAATAAAATATTTAAATCTGTTTTTGATAGAGAATGTAGTTTTAGTTTAGATGAATTATTGGAGAAATTTGCTTTTGATATCAATCTACCAAAAGAGGTAAGAGATTCTACAACTAATGAAGTTACTTGGGCAGATAATATTGCTTCGAATTCCTTCATAACTCTAAATAATATGGAAAATATTGATAAGAAAGAGGGGTGGATGAAAAAAAGAGAAGATATTAAGAGTTTAGAAGATATTATAAGAATATGGAAGAATATTAATCTAACTACTACCGAAAGAGTATTTGATTCGTTAAATGTAAGTAAAAGTGATACCATATATTCATCAGAAAATGTTTACAGGTCTACTGATTTAAATCTGTGTAAAAATGCCGTTTATTCCGATTCTTGTGTAAATTCGGAATACATATTAGCTTCCAAGAGATCTACTAATTGTAGTTTTTGTATTAGGACTGATGACTCTAAGGATTGTTCTAATTCCTATAGTGTAATATGTTCTAATAAGGTTAGTAATTCTTTATTTATTCAAGATGCTTTTAATCTATATGAATGTATGTTTTGCGCTCATATAGCTAATAAACGTTTTTGTATCGCTAATATGCAATTTGAAGAGAATGAATATTATGAATTAAAGAAAATTATTATCGATTGGATTTTATCTTCTTAATATAAAATGATTGACAATGAACCCTAAGAAATAGTATAATTTTACTCACTTAATGGGGTGTTTGCATGGTTACATTTTATAAATTAAAAATAGTTAGAGATCATTGGTTCATTATGTTGGAGACTAATGGCAAAAGGGAATTTATTTATGATGATTTGAATGCTTTAGAAGATTATATTGCGAGCAATAAATCTAATCTTTTTATTGGTGGAGATAATTATTATTCGGATAATTTTAGAATTGCTTCACTTTTAAAGAATGGAACTTTAAATGGTGATATTAGTTTTGATGAAGTAGTAGATTTATTACCTTTGTCATTAGATGTTACTCAAGAAATAGTTAGATCAAATGATGTTGATTTAGATACTTGTTTATTAAATTTAAATAGAAAAGTATTCAACTACAATGTTAGTGATGATTTGACTGATGAAGAATTAAGAAAGGTAACTTCTGAGTTAGGTTATAAATTAGATTTTATTAAAGAATTATATTTTCAAAGAGAAGATTATTTTGATTGGCGTTTAGGTTTAATTTCGGAGTTTAATTTACCACTTAAATTTGTTACTCATTCTAAGGGACGTTTAATGGAAGACATTGTATCATTTAATGGTAAGAGAAAAGATGGTATTAGAATCGATAAGAATCTCCAAAAATATATCGATGAGATGCCGGAATTACAAGAATTAACTGAAAGACTAAAAGTAGCAGATGTTAAAGATTTAGCGATTAACTTTGGTTCTACACCTATTAGAATTGGTGGGCAAGGACTTAAAGATGGGCTTGATAAAGTTGTAGATACAACTGGGGATAATAACTACTTATATATTGATTTTAATAGTTTTGGGCCATCTATCATTATTAATAATGGATGGTTAGATGATATTGCTACATATCCAGAAAGATATGAACGATTAAGAGATCGAAGAATTAAATTAAAAGAAGAAAAAGTTAATTCGCAAAAGTATTATAAAAGATTAATAAATAGCTTTATCGATTGTTTTCGTATTCAAGAAAGTTTAGGTTATAATCCAGATATTTCTAAGTCAATAGTTATAAATGGTGTTATTATTATGTATCTTCTATATAAGCTAATAGAAAAATATGATGTTCAAGTAATCGAAGTCAATACTGATGGTATGATTGTTAAATGTCCAGAAATATCTAATGATATAATTAGATCTATTGTTTCATCTTTATGTGAAAAACTGCATATGTCATGTGATGTTGATCCAATTAAAAGAATCGCTCATCGTAATACTCAAAGTTATTGTGTTGAATTTAGTGATGGTTCTGTTAAAAAGATTGGAATATTCGGTAAAATGGAAGATGATTTGTTACAAACTAATTCAAAGAGATATTTAAGTGAGTGTCTTCTAAATTATTATTTGAATAATGATTTTGATATCATGGAAAAACTAAAGAAAATTGCTTCTAGAGGAGATGCTACTTTATTTCAAGAAATAATTCATCCTTCTGGACCTATATATATGGTTGAAGGTGATGAACTTGTTGAATTAACGTCAGATGCCATTAGATTAATTGTTGTTAGTGATGAATCTAGGAATCCTGTTTTTAAGCGTAATGCAGCTGGTGAATTAGTTCCTTATAATTCTCGAGTTAATTATGAATTAGTAAATGATGGATTAGATGACTTTGATATTTCTAGATTAGATTTAAATTATTATTTCAATCAAGTAAAAAAGAATATCGAAGCAACTAGTGGAAGAAAAGTATTGATGCTTGATGTTGATGGTACATTAGTTGAAGATCAGGATCGAGATAAAGCAGTTAGAGAAACAGTTACTAAGATGAAACTTAAACTAACTGAAGAAGAGATTGAAGAATTATATAAACAAGTACATTGGGCATATTTAAGCTTTATGTCAGCTTGTAAAAAAGAAAAAGGTTATGGAACAGTAGAAAATTTTGCTATATATCTTGAGGAAAGATGTCGCTTTATCTTGGGGGATATCGATTATGTTAAATTTGCTACAACTTATTTTAGATTAGAAGAAAAATTAGCTAAAGAGGATACTAAAGTACTTCCAGGGGTAGAGAATGGAATTATGAAGCTTAGATGTCAAGGATATGATATTTCTATTTATACTAACGGAATGCCAAAAATTCAAAAAGCTAAATTAGCTCATGTTTCTTTAGGTGGTAGAATTATTCATATGGGTACTTTAGCTAATTCATATGCCAAATCTAGTAAGAAAGGATTTATTGATCAAATAGAGCAACTTAAATTAGATCCTTCTATAGATACAGTAATTATGGTTGGTGATGGTACTTCTGATTTACCTCCAAAAACTCTAAAGATTCCAACATTTATCCTCTTAAATGGGCGTGATGAATCTAAATTATCTAAGACGATAAGGACAAGAGCTGAAAGTGAAGAAAATATTGAAATAGTGGAAGATATGGTTAAGCTATCAAAAGTGTTGGCTAAGAAACCAATAAGAAAAAATATATAAATATATTCAAAAAGAAAGAAAATATTTCTTTCTTTTTAATTAATTGTTTACACGAACGAATGTATGTGATAATATTAACTTGAGGTTAGAAGATGGACTATCAAGATATATTAAAAAATTATAGATATGATACGAAAGCATTGGAAAGATATGGATTTATAAAAGAAGAGAGTGATTTCTTTTTAACAAAAGAATTAACTGGACAGTTTATTATTAGTATCCGCTTTAATGACTATGATTTTAATGTAGCAGTATTAGATAAGGATAGTAATGAGGAATATGTTCCTTTTAGAGTAAGTTCTATTAATGGAAGTTATGTACAACGTATTAGAGATTTAGTTGATAGCGAAATAAATAGGATATTAGCTTCATGTTTTACTAGGAACAAGTTGATAGATGAATTACTTGAACATTTACTAGAAAAGTATCAAACGATACCTGATTATCCATTTGGGGATGAAAGCATGGTTTTTAGAGTTAATAATAAATGGTATGGTCTAGTTATGCAGATAGATAAGAGTAAGATAATGAATTCCCATGGAAAATGTACAATTATTAATTTAAAAATTGACAAAGACAAAATACCTCATATAATAGATAATAAAAATATTTTTCAAGCTTATCATATGAATAAGAAGTACTGGATATCAGTTTTAATTGATAATAATCTTGATATGGATTATTTATTTGAGCTTATTGATGAGAGTTATAATTTAGTTTTGAAATAGGAGTGATAATGATGGATAAATTAGTATTAAATACAAAGACAAAGTATGTTAAAAATGATTCTATAAAGACGATGGATTTCATTTTAATATTTCCTACGAAGTATAATAAGAAAGATATGCATAATTTGAAGATACTTAAAATGTTTTTAAGTAGTTATTCAAAAAAGTTTCCAACTGAAAAAGCATATAAAAAAGAATTAGCTAAGCATATGATAATTAATTTAGGAATGTCTACTAAAGCGATTGGCAAGAATCTTTTCGTTCGTTTTGATTTAACTTTACCTATGGACGGAATTATTGAGGGGTATGATATTGAAGACTCTTTAAGATTCTTCGTTGAGACAATCTATAATCCTCTGGCTGAAAGTGGGCATTTGTCTGATGAATTATTTGATAGAGAAAAGGAATTTATTAGAACGAGACTAAAAGATTCTAATAGAGGAATCTATGGAGCTTCGTTTAATAGACTTATTGAGCTTATCGATAAGGATGAGAAAATATTTACTCATGATGAAACAAGTATCAAGTATTTAGATCAAACGACATCATCATCTGCTTATGATTTATATGATAGTGCTGTATTAAAAGGAAAATTTATCAGTTATGTCTATGGTAATTTTGATGAAAATAAAGTTAGTAAGTTAATCGATAAATATTTACCTCATAAGGAAGAAGAGTTGATTATTGATAAAGAATATCAACGTGAATTTGTGGGTGAAGATGATAAGTATTATGAGGAAGTGTCTAAATTCAACCAAACGGCTTTATTTATGGTATATAGTGTTGAAAAGATGCTTGAAAGTGAAAGAGAGTATTTTTCTTTAATTGCTAATATTTTAGGACAAAGTGAGAACGATTTAGTATTTAATGCGTTGAGAATAAAGAACAATTTAGTTTATTCTTCTAGTGTATCGAAATATGTTTACAGCGGTATCATGATTGTTGAAACGCATTTACAATATAAGAATGCAAAGGATGCAATTCAATTAGTAGAAGAAGTAATTGCTTCTTTAAGAGATAAGGAGTACTTACAAAGTTGTATTGATAGATTATTAAGAGGAATTGAAATCGATCTTTTAAGAGCAAGTGATAGTAAGTATTTTATGATTGAAAATATAATAGACGAGGATCTTGACTATCGTCCATTAAAGCAAATATATGATGCTTATAAGAGCATGGATATCGATGATATTGTTAAATTTTTAGATCGTATAAAGAAAAATACGGTATTTGTAATGAGAGGTGAAAATGATGAAAAAGAATGATACTTTTGTACTTGATAATGGATTACGTATTGTAATGTGTTTAGATACCTCAAAGAAGGCTTGTTATGCTGAGATAGTAACCAGATTTGGCAGTAGAACGGAAGGCTTCATTAGAGGAGGTAAAAAGCATATTATTACCCCAGGACTTGCACACGTGTTAGAACATGCTGTAATAGATAATAGTCCATTTGGTAATGCCTTTGATCATTTAAAAAATAACTTTGTTGGATTCAATGGATTCACAAGTTCTACTATGACTACTTTTTATATCAATGATATTTTAGATTTTGAAAACAATCTAGTAAAGCTTATAAAGATTGTAAATAATCCTCAGTTTAATGAAGAAACTCTTATAGAAACTAAAAAGCCAATAATCGAGGAGATTAGGAAGAGTAGTGACAATCGTTTTAAGAACTTTATAGATGCTGAGAAAAGATGTTTATATCATAATCATAACAAGTTAGAAACCTTAGGAACAGAAGAAGATGTTACTAGTATTACTAACGAAGAATTAAGAGAGTGTCATGACTTATTTTATACACCATCAAATCAAATAATATCTCTAGCTGGTAATTTTGATATTGAAAGAATTAAGAAATTGATTATAGACACTTATAATGAACTATCGCGAAAAAAATATGATTTTGAAGAAATTGTTCTTGAAGAGCCATTATCTGTAAATAAAAAGAGTGAAGAGGTAATCGATAATGAAAATGAAGAATTGATTACGATTGATTTTAAAGTGTCTTTGGATAAATTTAGCAATTATGAACGAGTTAAATTATCATTTTATATGGAATACTTCTTTAGATATAATTTTAGGGATGGATCTAAGATATACAATTATATGATTGATAATAAGTATAGTGTCTATAGTATTGATGTTGGATATCGAGTTGAGAAGAATATAGCTTATATTTCAATAACATCTTTTACGAACTATTTGAATGAGTTTAAGACATTTGTACTAGACATAATGCAAAATATTCCCTATGATGAAGAAGAATTTGAAATATGGAAAAAGGAGACTATCATCAGTTTAATATTAAGAGGAGAGCATCCAAATAAGGAATTAGGTCCTTTTGTAGATAATATTATTACTTATGATTATTATGATATTGATACTATAGAAGATGTAAATAGTTGTTCAATTGGAGAATTTAAAGAATTCTTGAGTGGATTTGATTTTGATAATTATACAGTTGTATCAAGAAGAAAGGAAAACTAATGAGTTATGAGCAAACTTAGTAATGCTTTAATCATGTTAGAACTTCTTAACAATGGCAAGAAATATAGCATTAATGAGCTTGCTGAAATATTGGAAGTAACTCCTAGAATGATAAGAAGCTATAAGGATGATTTAGAGAAGAGTGGAATATATATAGATACCATTAGAGGTCCTTATGGTGGGTATGTTTTAAATCAAAGTGTTAGAGTTCCTAGAAGAAAATTTAAAAAAGAGGATTATGAATTTTTAAAGAACTTAAGTGTTTCAGATAGTGATAAAGAAAAGTTATTAATAATCGCAGATAAGATGCGAGGTATATATCTAGGGAGTCAAGATGAAAAAGTGGTATTATCACGGGAGACAAGAAATATTTACAATACCTTAGAAAGAGCCATCAAGGAGAAACGTAAGGTTGAGATTGACTATTATAGTTATACTAATGGCATAACTAAGAGGATAATTCATCCATTTGATATGTTTTATACTTCTAATGGATGGGGATGTGCTGCCTTTTGCGAATTACGACATGATCTTCGACATTTTGAACTGAGAAGAATTGATAATATTAAATTATTAATGGAAAATTTTGAATGAGACCATATACTTCCTAATCTTGTAATATAATCGCTTTGGGAAGTGATAAAATGGAAAATATTATAGAGAATCTTTATGACAACATCTTAATTGCAACTAGTGATACCGATGAGATTGAAAATAAATTTAAAGAAATATTAGGAAATACGATATGTGTAGGTAGTGGAGGTTCGAAAGTTGTTGCTACTTTTTTAGCAAGTGTTTTAGAAAAGAAAAATAAAGGTATATTCATGTGCTTTGAACCTAGCAGTCTTCCAAAAAACTTAAGTAACTATGAGAATATTGTAGCTTGTTCTTATTCTGGATCAAACTATGGCGTAAAATATGCTTTAAGTACTAAACTAAAAAGTTATCTTTTCTCAAAGAGAAAGACAAAAGTTGATAAAGAGACTTTGATTCATTATGAAATGCCTGACGAAGAAAGCTTTATTTCGCTTGGAGCTACTATAATACCAATGGCCATTATATTGAAATATTATTTAGGAGATGATTTCTCTTATTATATTGAAGATATCTTTAAAAAAATTGATAAGGAAATAAATTTCAGTATATCATCTTCTATTAATGTATTTACATCTTCAGCTTCTACAAGTGCTATGACCTTTTTAGAATCAAGCTTAATTGAGTCCGGATTAGGTGTCCCTATAATAAACTATAAGTATGATTATTGTCATGGAAGAAGTACAATAAATAAGGAGCATAATAATAGTGCGATACTATTTAGTAATGGAACTGATCTTGATAGGAAATTAAGTGAGATAATGGAGATGACAATGAAGGAACTTTTGATAGTATCATCTCCATATGATGATGATATTGTAAGTGACTTTTATTTTACGATACAATCTCTATATATCATAGAGCGTCTTGCAAAAGAAAGCGGAGTTGATCTTAAGCATATTAATTATGATCGAATTGCGGTAAAAGGATTGTATCACTTTAAAGGGAGTATGTAATATGAGAATAATTAGTTTTGGAGATTTATATACAGATTATTATTTTAAAGATAGTGTTTTAGTTGGAATTAGTGGTGGAAAGACTAATGCTAATATTGTTGCTAATTTATCTAAATATTATGACACCGCCTTTTATGGCTGTGTTGGTAATGATAGTTCTGGTAAAATTTCAGTATTATCTTTAGAAGAGTTAGGTGTTGATATCAGTAAAATTGGATTTGTCGATGGGCATTCTAAAAAATTCTTCATAGAAGATGGTGAATATAGTAGTGAATGTCCTTATTGTAATCGTCGATTAAGTTATCATGGTTTGAAGTGTAAAAGCGATGATGTATTGCCATATATTAAAGAAGATGATGTTATCGTTAGTGATAATGTTAATAAATTGACGATGCAAATAATACACTCACTTTCTAATAAGGCTTTTATAGATATTGGATATTTAGGAGAGATGTTATATTCATCATTAGATGAAATTGTAGAAAATTTAGCTAATCGTTTTGAAATAATCAATATGAATGAACGTGTGTATAAGGTGCTAAAGAAAAAATTTGCTATTGATTCTTTAAACCTATATGAACTCTTAAAACCTAAGGTATTAATTATTACGAGGGGAAAGAGAGGTGCTGATATCATCATTAATGATACACTTATAAAAAAGGAGATAGATGATCCGGAAATCGATGTTGATGCTTCAGGAGCAGGAGATGCTTTCTTTTCTGAATTTATTCATGTGTATCTTGAAAGTGAAAGCATTGATGAAAAGATGGTTAGCAAAGCCTATATGAAAGGAAATAGCCTAGCGAGGATTGTGGTATCGCATTTAGGTGCTAGAGCTCATCTCGAAAGATTAATTCCAATCGCTAGTTATTCCTATTGTATATGTGAAGACTTCGATATAAGTAACAAAAAATAGTTACATTATAGGTAGATATTCATATTTTTATATAGTATAATAAGTATACTTGGAGTAGAAATATGGAAAATGTTTTAACAAATAAAGAAAAAATAAAGTTATTTTTATTAGGATTATGTCGAATTTTAATTTTTGTGTGTTGGTATTCATTTGCAGTTATTAT
>CAMXBB010000004.1 GCA_947179265.1 uncultured Bacillota bacterium | reverse complement strand
ATAATAAAGATGATAATCTCTTTTGTGATATTTATAATAGAATTTTTAATAGTATATAATTTAATAGGTTATATGTTGAAGAAGAAAGGTTGGTAAAAAATGAATACAATAGCTGTAGAAAATAAATGGCAAAAATATTGGGATGATAACAAGACTTTTGAAGTAAAAAATGAAGGTAAGAATCCATATTTTATCTTAGTTGAATTTCCATATCCAAGTGGATCAGGATTGCATGTAGGTCATGTTAGAAGTTATACTGCCCAAGATGCAATCGCGAGAATGAAAAGAATGCAAGGGTGCAATGTATTATTTCCAATGGGGTGGGATGCTTTTGGAGCACCTGCTGAGAGATATGCGATAAGAAATCATATTCATCCTAGCGAAGCTGTAAAAGAAAATGTAAAAACATTTAAAGGACAAATGAAGAAATTAGGATTCTCATTTGATTGGAGTAGAGAATTCTCAACAACTGATCCTGAATATTACAAATGGACTCAATGGCAATTCCTACAATTCTATAAGCATGGTATGGCTTATAAGGATACAATTCCAGTAAATTGGTGTCCAACTTGTAAATCAGTATTATCTAATGAGGATGCTGCTGGTGGAGTTTGTGAACAATGTGGTTCTCAAGTTGTTCAAAAAGAGAAGAGTCAATGGATGCTTAAGATGAGTGAGTATGCTGAAGATTTGCTTCAAGGACTAGAAGATACTCATTTTGCTGATAAGGTAAAACTTGGACAAATCAATTGGATTGGTAAATCTACAGGAGCTCATGTTAATTTTAAAATTGATGGTCATGATAAAGAATTCACCGTATTTACGACAAGATGTGATACTTTATATGGAGCAACTTACTGTGTTTTAGCTCCAGAACATAAATATGTTGATGAGATAACAACTAAGGAGCATAAAGCAGAAGTTGAAGCTTATAAAGCTGAATGTTTACTTAAAAATGATATGGAAAGGACAGAGCTTAATAAGGATAAGACTGGAGTATTTACTGGTGCTTATGCTATTAATCCAGTTAATGATGAGAAAATTCCTATCTATATAAGTGATTATGTTCTAGCAAGCTATGGAACAGGTGCTATTATGGCTGTTCCTGCTCATGATGATCGTGATTATGAATTTGCTAAGAAGTTCAATATTCCAATAAAACAAGTTATTGCAAAAAATATCGTTGGTACAGGAGAAAATGCTATTAGACCAGATAAGAAGATGACTGATAGAGAAGTCGTTAACGTTATCATCAAGCATCCAACTGAAGATAAATACCTTTGCGTAAACAATAAGAAGTTTAATTGGTTAACATTTGTAATGGGAGGAATCGAAGAAGGAGAATCAGTAATTGAAGCTGGTATTCGTGAAGTTAAAGAGGAAACTGGATATACTGATATCGAAATCGATCATGAAATGGAATTTATCTATTATGATAACTTCTATGCTGCTCATAAGGATGTTAATAGACATATCACATGTCATACTATAGTAGGTAAGTTAAATAGCTTAGAGCAAGATGAAAGAAGCGAAGAAGAAGCAACATTAGCTAATGTTGTTTGGGTAGACAAGAATAAATTGTTAAGTTCATTAACTACAGAAGCTCATCGTTATGATGTTGAAAGACTTCTAAATGGTGAATGTGCTTATACTGAAGATGGTGTTCATGTAAATTCAAATAATCTAGATGGAATGAATAAGAGTGATGCTATCGATACAATGATTAAGTGGTTAGAGACCAATAAATGTGGAGAAGCTAAGGTCAACTATAAGATGCGTGATTGGATCTTCTCTAGACAAAGATTCTGGGGTGAACCAATACCAATGGTTAATTGTCCAGAATGTGGATGGGTTCCACTTGATGAAAAAGATTTACCATTACTTCTTCCAAATGTTGCTGAATATGAACCAACTGATGATGGTGAATCACCACTTGCAAAGATTACTGATTGGGTTAATTGTAAATGTCCAAAATGTGGTCATGATGCCAAAAGAGAGACTGATACAATGCCTAACTGGGCTGGATCAAGTTGGTATTTCTTAAGATTTATGGATGCTCATAATGATTCCGAGTTTGTATCAATGGATGCTATGAAATATTGGAATTGTGTCAATTGGTATAATGGTGGTATGGAACATACGGCAAGACACTTGCTATATGCTAGATTCTGGGTACAAATGCTTTACAATTTTGGATTAGTTCCTAATAAAGAGATGATCGATATCCGTGTAAGTCATGGAATGATTCTAGGATCTAATGGTGAAAAGATGAGTAAGAGTAAAGGTAATGTTATCAATCCTGATGATATCGTATCTGAATTTGGTGCGGATACTCTAAGAGTATATGAGATGTTCATTGGTGATTATCAACAAGATGCATCATGGAGTACTGACTCATTGAAGGGATGTAGAAGATTCTTAGATCGAGTGATAAGAATTGGTGAAAAGTTAAATGATAAAGTTGGTTATACCGATGAAGTATTAGCACATAAGACTATTAAGAAGATATCTAATGATTTAGTAACTTTAAAATATAATACAGCAGTATCAGCGCTTATGATTATGTTAAATGAATATGAGAAATTTGCAGATGGTATTTCAAGAGATGATTATCGTCTAATTCTAACATTATTAAATCCAATTGCGCCTCATATAACTGAGGAATTGAATGAAATGTATAAATTAGGTGATGTATTATGCAATTCTTCATGGCCAGAATATGATGAATCTAAAATTGTTCTTGATACAATCACTTTAGGTGTACAAGTTAATGGTAAATTAAGAGGTACTGTTACAGTATCACCAGATGAAGACGAGGATAAAATCAAAGAGTTAGCTTTTGAAGATGAAAATGTTAAACGTCATGTTGATGGAAAAGAAATCGTCAAAGTAATCGTTATTAAAGGAAAGATTGTTAATATTGTTGTTAAATAAAAAAATCAGGAATGTTCTTCCTGATTTTTATTTGCCAATTATTTCAATTTGTCATAAATTATATCAACATCTACGATAGGTTGTTTAGGTTCATAGCAAGGTATGAGATGTAAATGATAATGTTTTACCAATTGGTATACTCCATAGTTATTGACAAATCTTATTCCATCGGGATTTAATCGATCATATACTTTATCTTTTAACTCTTTTACAATTTTATTGATATGAAGAGCAGTTTCATCATCTAATTCAGTGAAATCAGCTATATGCTTTTTAGGAACTATCAACATATGTCCATTATCATCAGGATTGATATCCATAAACACTTTCACTATCTCATCCTCATATATTGTTTTACTAGGAATTTCTCCCTTAATTATTTTACAAAAAACACAATCGTCCATATAATCACCTAGGTAAATTATAACACAAAAGCATTTATTAATTAAAGTATAAACATTTTCACTAGAAATGCATATATTAAAGTGAGGAGTGATACGTTTATGTTTAAAGAGATTGTTACTAAAGCGGTTATTGGAAAAGGGAAAAAGACTACCAAGGAAGAACATGTTGTAAAGAGCTTACAAGGAATCGATAACGTTTTAGGCTGTTGGGTTATTAATCATTCATTTTCGGGTATTATAAGCAATAATAACATTTTAGTCACTGGTAATTATGATGTAAACATCTGGTATTCATATGATAATAATACTAAGACTAATGTATTGATTGAGCGTTTTAATTATAGTGATGCAATGAACGTAAGAATTAAAGAGAATTCTAAATTGACACCATCATCAGAAATTATAGTAAGAACTTTATCCCAACCAAGTGTAACTGATGTTTCTAATGATGATGGAGTAATAACTTTAACTATTGAAAAACAAATGGGAGTAGAAGTAGTAGGTGATACTAAGGTTAGAGTAAGTATAGCTGATGAAATTGATGACTATGAAGAAATAGTTGATGAAGAGAGTATTGATGTAAATGAAAACTTCTTAGACTAATGCTAATTGAATTTAATATATATATTTGTTATAATCAAATTGTGAGAAGCAATTATTCCTTATGTGTAATGCTTACCACGTGGGTAGAGCACCTTTATTCAATAGAATAAAGATGCTTTTTTGTTTTAGTTTTTCTTAACTAATTCAAAATTTATAATTACAAGTATAAGAATAATTAATTCTTGTACATTAATCATAACATCACTTTCCTTTACTACAACTAAAACCCCCTGAATAAATTCACATAAGGTTAAGAAAGTGATAAGCACCTTTTGCTTCTCAGGTAAGTTATTATAATTATTAAAAATAATGAATCAATAGATTCAGTGTATTCGACAAAATAAGTAAAAAAGGTGTTGTCTATTAAGGTTTAATATTCTCCATTTATTGCTATTATAGAAAAATAATGTTATAATTAGACCACTGACGTGCTTTTATAATTTAGAATGGAGAAATTTATGAGTAAAATAAGAATATTTGGGCTTGGTGGCCTAAATGAGAGTGGAAAAAATACCTATGTCGTTGAAATAGATGATAGGATATTTGTTTTAGATTGTGGTTTAAAATATGCAACAGATAGCATGTATGGAATAGATTATATAATACCTAATTATAAATATTTAGAAGAGAATAAAAATAGAATTGAGGGAGTTTTTTTAACTCATGCTCATTCAGAAAATGTTGGAGGAGTATTTGATTTAATAAAGAATATACCTAACATTAAAATTTACTGTACTAAATATACAAAGGAATACTTATTGTTAGAAGGATTTAATGAAAAAAATATAATAGAGATAAAAGCACATAAGAAGATATCTTTTGGTAAGGTATCAGTATTTCCTATTAATGTAAGTCATTCAGTACCAGATGCTGTTATGTATGTTATTAATACTAAAGATGGTGCAATTTGTTATACAGGAGATTTTTTAATCGATCCAACTATGGATGGCGCTTATTCTATGGATTTAGGAAAAATCGCTTATATTGGTAAACAAGGTGTTTTATGTTTATTAAGCGAATCTAGTTTTTCGGAAGTACAAGGACATACCAGTCCAAGCCATCGTATAACTAATTGGTTTAAAGATACAATGAATCATGCTGATGGAAGATTGATTATTTCTGTTTTACCAATACACTTACATACGATTCAAGAGATTTTTGATGCATCAAAAAATATGCATCGTAAAGTTGTAGTGATGGGTAAAAAATTACAAAACATTATCAATATGGCTATTAAAAATAAATATTTAACAGTTGAAAAAGATGTAATAGGTGATTTATCAGACATCGATGGTAAGAGATCTATTTTATTAGTGTGTGATGATCGTGCAAAGCCTTATGCTAGTGTTGATAAAATTGTAAATGGTGGTGATAAGTTTATTAAACTAAAGCCATCTGATACTATTGTTTTTGCGGAACCTAAGTATGATGCTGTTGAAAAAATGTTAGTTCATATCCAAGATGAAATATCAATGCAAGGAGCTGAAAGCATAACTTTACCTAAGGATAAAACAGTATTACATCATCCATCTCAAGAAGATTTGATGATTATGCTTAATCTAGTAAAACCCAAGTATTACATGCCAGTTAAAGGTGAATATCGTTTGATGGTTAATAATGCTAATCTTGCTGATTCTCTTGGAATGAAAGCAGAAAATATCTTGCTTAAGCAAAATGGAGATGTTGTAGAATTTATCGATGGAAAATTACAAGATAAATTTGAAACAATAGTAATAGAAGACGTCTTAATTGATGGAAAATCAAGTGATGATGTTGGAGAATTAGTAATAAAAGATCGAGAGATGTTAGGAGAAAATGGGATAATGCTAATCTCTGCAACTCTAGATCGTCAAACTAAGAAGATGTTAGTCGGACCAGAAATCATTACTAGGGGATTTATCTATGTAAAAGATTCCTATGAAATGTTAGAAGAGATAAAAAGAATAGCAACTTCTATAATTGAAGAGAATACAACACCAAATTATGTTGATTATAACCAAATAAAGAATAGTATAAGAGAAGAACTAAGTAAGTACTTTTATCATGAAACTGAATGTAAACCAATGATTATTGCGGTTATTCAAGAGGTATAAAGAACTTATTAGTTCTTTTTTTCTTGTAATGACATATTAAGAAATCTTGTAAAAGTATTTTAAATACTATAAAATGTAAGTAAGGGTGATGTTTATGGGATATAATCTTTTAGCATCAGATTCATACGCGATAATAAACCAAAGTGTAATGACTGAATTAGATAAAAAAATCCTTATAAGTCTTTATGAACCAATTATCGGTTATAGTGCTATTGGATTATATCTAACTTTAATTTCTGATTTGGATAGATTAGAGATAATGAGTTTAAATTATACTCATCATCATCTTATGACCATAATGAAAAGTGATTTAAATACTATTGAGAAATCTAGAAAGGCATTAGAAGCTTTAGGGTTATTAAAAACTTATGTTAAGAAGAATCAAAATTCTAATGAGTATTTATATGAATTATACTCTCCATTAAGTCCATATGAGTTTTTCAACAATTCTATTTTAAGTACTTTACTTAAAAATAATATTGGAGAAACGGAGTATAATAATCTTGTAAAATATTATCGTAAACCAAAGTTTGATCTGTCTGAATATGAAGAGATAACCTCTAAATTAAATGAAACATTTACCTCTGTTTCATCTATTGAAGCTAATAATGAAGAATTGAAAAAACAAACCAAATTAGGTATAAGTATTGATAACTTAATTGATTTTGATCTTATCATAGAAAGTATTCCATCAGGATTAATAAATGCTAAGACTTTCAATAAAAGAATGCGCGAACTTATCAATCAATTAGCGTTTGTATATAATATCGACACTTTAAAAATGTGTGATATTTTAAGGTTAGTAATAAGTGAGAATGGAGTAATAAGTAAAGATAAGTTAAAAGAAGCAGTAAGAAAAAGTTATGAATTTAATAATAATGGAAGTAAACCTACGATTGTTTATAAGACGCAACCAGATTATCTAAAGACTAAAAATAGTGAAACATCGCCATCATCTAAGATGATTTATATATTTGAAAATACAAAACCCTATGACTTCTTGAGAAGTAAAAATAAAGGAGTTAATCCAATAAAAAAGGAATTAGATATTTTAAACCATCTTGCTGAAGACTTTAAATTACCTCCAGGAGTAATCAATGTCTTAATCGATTATGAGATAAAAATCAATGATGGAAGGATTGTACAAAATCATATTGATGCTATTGCTTCATCGTGGGTAAAAAAAGGTATAAAGACTGTTCCAGAAGCTATGGAAACGGCTAGAAAGAGCTATAAAGATAGTGAAGCGAGAAAGGTTAAAACGAAGTTAACAACAAAGACTAAGTTTGCAGAAGCCCCTTCATGGATTGAAAATACTAATAAACGTAAAGAGGTTACCGAAGAGGAATTAGCAGAATTAGAAAAAGAATTCGAAGAGTTTAGATAAGAAACTCTTTTTCTTTGCAAAAATAGTAATAATTAGTATAATATTAGTGGAATTTATTAGGTGATAATATGAAATTAGAAGATTTAATGAATGCAACAGATGATTCTGAACTTGTCGCAAATTATAAAGAAGCTCTATTAGATGATGATTTTAAAAGATTGGTAAGTAAACTTAAGATAAAGGATGCAAAAGTAATCAATTATACTTCTAAATTGCAAACAACTGTCAAGGAACTAAAGAATTGTAAAAGATGTAAGGGTTTGAACGCATGTAAGAATGCCATTGAAGGATGTGTTTTTTATCCTCATAATGAAGAATATCGTATTCGTTTTGATTATGTTGCATGTAAATATAAAAAACAAGCTTTAGAAAAAGAAAAATTAGCACCTATTTTTTATAAAGAACCTTTGAGTATCAGAAATGCATCGATGAGTGAAATAGATTTAACTGATAAAAATCGTATAGAAGTAATCAGATGGGTAAAGAAATTTTATAAAGAATATCAAAATAATCAACATATAAAAGGATTATATCTTCATGGTTCTTTTGGAAGTGGAAAAACGTATATATTATCTGCCTTATTAAATGAATTGTCTAGCTTGGGATATAAATGTGTTATTATGTATTATCCAGAGATGATTTTGACTTTAAAAAATAGCTTATTTGATGATGAATTTAAGACCATCATGCATAATTTAAAGACTTGCGATCTATTATTATTTGATGATATTGGAGCAGAAGTAGTAACCGAATGGAATAGGGATGAAATTCTTGGGACCATTTTACAATATCGTATGGATTCACACTTGCCGACATTCTTTTCATCAAATCTAAATATAAATGAGCTAGAAGCTAATCTTTCTAGTACAAAAAGAGGTGTAGATATCGTTAAAGCTAAAAGAATTATTGAAAGAATAAAGCAGTTAACCGATGATTTGGAAATGATCAGTGAAAATCGTCGAAACCAATATATGTACTTGCAAAGAGATGAAAATTAAATTATAATTTAAATATATGATAGGAAATGTGGTTTATATGAAAAAAACAAGAATCTTAATCTTATTTGTTTTATGTTTTATATCATTTTCCACGGCAGCAAATGCTGCTAATGTCGGACCACATGCATCTAGTAGTACAGATTATGCTACTTGTATGCAATTCGCAGACGGATTCAAATTGATTACATATAATGAAGGATATTATTATTATAAGTCTTGTTGGAGAGCAACATGCTCTAATGGTTCTTATAATGTTGCTAATATGGTACAGAATTATGGATATCAATGTCAAAATGGAAATAGAACTCCTTATTTTTATGTAACTAGTGATGGTTGTGTTTCATATAAAGGAAGTTGTGGTACAAAGAATTCAACTTATTGTACTAGAGTATATTATGTCGATTGTAATAGAACATCATCTGGTAATCCTTATACAACAAAGACAACAACAAGAAGTACATCTTCAAGAGTAACTTTACCATCATCTTCGGCAAAGCCTACAACAAAATCAACTTCAACAAAAAAGACAACATCATCAACAAAGAAGACAACTACAAAATCTTCTACTAAGAAGACTACAACTAAATCGACAACTTCATCTAAAAAGACGACAACAACTAGAAGAGGTGGAATTATTATTACGCCTACAACTAGTTCAACTACGTCATCAACTACGTCGATTACTTTACCAACATCAGCGAATAATTCTAAGTCAACAGATGTTAAAACGATATCAATAAATGATCGTAAAATTAATGTAACTAATACCAAAAATGATTATGGAATAAAACTACCTGAAGGAATTAATAATGTAGATGTAGAAGTAGAACTTGAATACGAATCAGCACATTATACAGTTACAGGAAATGAAAATATTCCTGATGAAATCCCTAAAGAAGGGGTTGATATCGTCGTTACCATAATCGGAGCTGATACTGAAAAAAGAGAGATTACGATTAATGTTAAAAGATTAATAAATGAAAGTAATGATTGTCATTTAGCTAATATCTATATTGAAGATTACTTAGATGACTTTTCTAAGAATGTAATGGATTATACGATAAAGATTCCTAAAAATGTTAAGTCATTGAATCCAGAAGTAGTTACATCTGATGATGGTGCTACATATGAAATTGATGGTGATGAGAATCTAAAAAATAATAGTAAGATAAAAATAGAAGTAACTGCTGAAAATGGAGAAGTTTGCGTATATACTATTACAGTTAAGAAAGAATCTAATACTTGGAAGTATATCTTAATAATAATGCTACTACTAATAATCTTAGGTATTGCAGGAATACTTCTAATGAAATATTTAAAGAAGAGTAAAGGTACTTATAAGTACGAGTAGCTAATGAATTTAGGTAAGCATTGAAACTGATGTTTACCTTTTTGTTTGTTGCTTTTTTATTACGTATAAACTATAATTAAATGAGGTGATAGCTATGTTAAAAGTAGAAGATTTAACTGTAAGTGTCCAAGATAAAATTATACTTAAAGATTTTTCATTAGAGGTTGAAGATGGTGAGATTGTTGCTTTAATGGGACCTAATGGTATTGGTAAAAGTACAATTTGTAAAGTTTTAATGGGAGATCCTAATTATCATATAGAAAAAGGTAAAATAACATATAATAGTGAAGATTTATTAAATATGGATGTTGTTACTAGAAGCAGAAAAGGTATCTATTTAGTTAATCAAAATCCAATCGAAATACCGGGAGTATCTAATGCTGATATGTTAAGAAGTGCTTTGGAATGTCGTACTGGTGAGCATGTCAATTTCTTTGAATTTAATAAAGAAATAACTGCTATTTGCAAAAAATTAAATATACCGGCGTCTTTTATTCATCGTGGAATCAATGAGGACATGAGTGGTGGAGAGAAAAAGAAAAATGAATTATTACATCTATATGTCTTAAAACCAAAATTAATTCTTTTAGATGAGTTAGATAGTGGGTTAGATGTTGATAGCTTAAGAGAATTATCTTTAAGTTTGAAAGAATATATGGGTAGTGATATATCAATTCTTATAATTACACATCATATATCTATTTTAGAATATCTAAAGCCAAATAGAGTTAATATTTTAAGTGATGGTAAGATAATTAAATCAGGTGATTATAGTTTAGCAACTTTAGTAGAAAAGAATGGTTTTAGGTCAATTTCAGTAAGTGAAGAGGAAGACAATGAATAAAATAATAATGGGTGGGAATTGTTTAAAGTTAGAAAACTATGAGAGCGAAATCATAGTAAGTGATAATTCTAAATTATATATTTTAGATAGTAAAGAAGATTTAAAACTAAATATAATACTTGAAGATAATGCTTCATTAGAAGTATATGATTTTAATACTCATAATAAATCTGTATCGATCAATGTTACTCAAAAAAATAATTCAAGATTCGAATATTTGCATACATTTAGAATTGATGATGAATATAATTTTAACTATAATGCCAATATATTAGGTAATAATAATATTAATAATATCAATATTAGTGGAGTTTCATTAGGATTTGCTCATATGTTTATCGATGGAGTAATAAATAAAAATACTAAGGGGAATGAACTAAATGAGAATATTAAGATATTAACTACTAAGGGAAAAGCTTTTATATCTCCGATGTTACATGTTAGTGCTCTAGATGTAATAGCTAATCATAATACAGCGATATCAAATATTAGAGAAGATGAGTTATTTTATCTTATGAGCAAGGGAATAGAGCGTGACAAAGCTATTTCATTAATCGAAGATGGATATTTATATGGAATATTAAAAAACACAGAATTTTATGAATTTATAAAATAGGGAGGTGTGAAGATGAATAGAGAAGATTTTCCTATGTTAAATCAAGATATAATATATCTTGATAATGGGGCGACGACATTCAAACCTAAATGTGTAATTGATGCTATGAATGATTATTATACGAAGTATTCAGCTAATGCTCATAGAGGAGATTATGATATCAGTTATAAGGTTGATGTTGCCTATGAGAATGCTAGAAAAAATACGGCAAAGTTTATTAATGCAGAACCCGAAGAAATTGTATTTACAAGTGGAGCTACTGATTCTTTAAATATTATTGCTAATGGATTTTTTAAAAATATTTTAGAAGCTGGGGATGAAGTTTTAATAACGTTATCAGAACATGCTAGCAATGTTTTGCCATGGTTTAAACTTTCTCGCGATTTAGGAATAAATGTTAATTATATTGAATTAGACTCTAACCTTCATGTAACAATTAATAACGTAAAGAAAGCTATAAATCCAAGAACTAAAGTTATATCTTTGGCTGGTATAACTAATGTTGTTGGGGATGAACGTCCCATAAAAGAGATTTGTCGATTAGCTCATGATAATAATATCTTTGTAGTTGTGGATGGAGCTCAAAGTGTTCCTCATAAACCAACAGATGTTAAGGACTTAGATTGTGATTTTTTAGCTTTTTCAGCTCATAAGATGATGGGACCAACTGGTGTTGGTGTATTATATGGTAAAAGAGAGTTATTGGAAACTATTGAACCTGTATCTTTAGGTGGCGGAATGAATGAATCATTTGATAGTATAGATGAAGTCTATTTAAAAGATATACCAATTAGATTAGAAGCGGGAACGCAAAATATAGCAGGAGTTATCGGACTTTCAGCAGCGATCGATTATATCCAAAGAATCGGTTTAGATAACATCGATATTCATGAGATAAGATTAAAAAAATATTTTATGGAAAAAATTAAAGATATTAAGCATGTTCATGTAATAAATGAAGAATGTGATAGTGGGATAATAGCATTTACAGTTGATGATGTATTTCCTCAAGATGTAGCATATTATTTAAATAAATATCATATATGTGTTAGAGCTGGAAATCATTGTGCAAAGATTTTAAAGAATGCTATTGGAGTTAAAAATACTGTTAGAGTAAGTTTATATATTTATAATACAGAAAGTGAAATAGATAGATTAGTAGAGTTACTTTCTGATAAGATGCGTATAATAAGAGAGATGATATAATGGATAGTAATTTAAAAAGAGAGATAATTTTGGATAATTATTCCCATCCTTATAATAAAAATATCGATAATGTGGAAGGATATATCAAGGTTAATTCTAATAATGAATCATGCATCGATAATATCGATTTATATTTGAAAATAGATGATGATATTATTACGGATGTAAGATTTGATGGTGAAGCTTGTGCAATATCAACAGCATCAACTTCAATCATGATAAAAAATCTAATTGGTAAAAGCATTGATGAAGTATTAAAGTATATCGAAAACTTTGAAGCTATGTTAGAAGAAAAAGAATATGAAGATACTGACTTTAATGAAGCGATAGTATTCGATGAAACATATAAACAAGGCAATAGACGTACTTGTGTAACGCTACCTTATGTAGGTATTAAAAAAGCTATAAAGGAATATCAAGATAATAAATAATGAAATTGACAAAGTAATTAATTGATTATATAATTGGATATGTAAAGCGATGATATAGGACTATTAGTAAGGAAAATCTTTAAAGAGAGTTCGTGGTTGGTGGAAACGAATAAGATATACTTATGAACCTACCTATTAGTGTTGTTAACAGCAACCGGGGAAACTCGTTATAAAGATTAAGTTAATTAAAGAGATGGTACCGTGCATTTGCACTCCTTTTGTATCATCTCTTTTTGTTTATAGAAAGAGGGATATTATGAAACTTAAAAATAGTTATTTTTATACTATTAGAGAAGATGTAAAAGATGAAGATTCAAGATCTGGTAATTTGCTTGTTAGAAGTGGAATGATTAAGAAGACAAGTGCAGGAGTATACATGTTCTTACCCCTTGGTTTAAAAACATTAGAAAAGATTAAATCGATTGTAAAAGAAGAGATGGATCGAGCTGGGGCTCAAGAGTTATTAATGCCATCATTAATACCAAGTGAAGTTTATGCAACATGCGGTCGATTAGAAGCATTTGGTAACAGTATGTTTCATCTTAATGATCGAAGTATGCATGAGATGGTTCTAGGGCCAACACATGAAGAACTATTTACAATTGCTGCTAAAAGTATGGTAAAGAGTTATAAGAATTTACCATTTACAATATATCAAATGGCTGATAAGTTTAGAGATGAAGCAAGACCAAGATATGGACTTATAAGAGTAAAAGAATTTATCATGAAGGATGCTTATTCATTTGATAGAAATGAAGAATCATTGAATGAATCTTATATGAAGATGTATAATGCCTATAAAAGAATATTTGATAGAATGGACATTGATTATAAGATTGTTAAAGCAGATACTGGTGCTATGGGTGGATCTTTATCAGAAGAATTCCAAGCAGTAACCGATATAGGTGAAGATATCTTAGTATTATGTGATAAATGTGATTATGCATCAAATATGGAAGTATCAGAATTTAAAGTAGAAGAGACTCCAGAAGCAAAACAACAATTAGAATTAGTGGAAACTCCAAATGCTTCATCGATTGAGGAAGTATCAGAATTTTTGGGACTAGATGTTAAAAAGACCGTTAAAGCCATGCTTATGAATGTGAGTGGTGAATTAGTAGTATTCTTTATTCGTGGAGATCGAGAGCTAAATGAAAGTAAGGTATGTAAATTATTTAAAGTATCCGAAATTAATTTTGCTGATGATGCTTTAATAGCTACAAGTAATGCTTGTCCTGGATATACTGGACCAATCGATTTAAATGCTAAGATAGTAGTAGATGAAGAAGTTTTAAAGATGAAAAATTTCTGTGTAGGTGCTAATAAGCACGGTTTCCATTATATCAATGCTAATGTTTCTGATTTTAAATATGATATAGCTGCTAATATATCAACAGTAGTGGAAGGAGATACGTGTCCACATTGTAATGGTAAATTATACTTTAAAAAAGGAATTGAGATTGGTAATACCTTTAAACTAGGAACTAAATATGCTGAAAAATTAGGATTAACATATTTAGATGAAGAGAATCAAGAAAATGTTGTAACTATGGGATGCTATGGTATCGGAGTAGGTAGAATTCTTGCTTCTGTAGTTGAACAAAATAATGATGATCATGGTCTGATTTTACCAATGAATATTGCTCCATATAATGTTGCCATAGTACTTATCAATGTTAATGATGAAGAACAAAATAAATATGCCAATGAGTTACATGATAGATTAGAAACTTTAGGTATTGAAGTGTTATTAGATGATCGTGATGAAAGAGCTGGAGTTAAATTTAATGATATGGATTTAATTGGTATTCCATTACGTATAACTATTGGTAAGAAGTTTACTGATGGCTATGTTGAAGTTAAAAATCGTAGATCAGGAGAATCAGAAGATATCAGCATAAATGATTTAGTAGATTATATTTCTAAGAGAGTAGAAGAAGAAATGAATTAATTCATTTCTTTTTTGTTGACATTATGATAATTATCGTTTATATTAGTGGTCATTCGAGGGGGAATGATTATGTTTTATTTAGGATCAGTAGCAGGAGCTATGTTAGTAAATCTATGGAGTGGACTTGTTACACATAAAAGATTAAAAGATTTGGGATATATTGAAAAGATGTTTAAAAAGAGATTTAGCTTAGCAAATCTAATACAACTTATCTGTATATTTACACCAGGGCTTAATATTGCTGTATCAGCATTTTTAGCTTTCGCTACAATTAAATCTATGAATGATGATGATCTAGTATTAGCTATGTATCATACGAGATGCTATAGTTCTGAATCTGTTAAGAAAAGATACGAAAGAGATAATGTTCAAGAAGATGTTTTGAGAGATGCTATGACTTTAGATGGAGCAGATGAAGAATTAATTCAAGAACAAATCAAAAAAATTGAACAACAAAAACTTGGGTATGAAGAAAATTATGAGTCTAGAAGCGTTTTATTACGACCAGTACCTGATTTTACTGATGAAGAATATCTTTGGGCATGTGCTGAAGAATATGCAAAATCAGTTGTAGATGCTATAGCTTTAGATGCAGATTTAACTTATGAACAATATGAAGAAATTCTAAACTTATTTAGAAAAGAATGCAAAGCTGAATTAACTGGTAAAGAACAATCAGGTGAAAAAGTAATGCAAAAAGTTTTAAATATTGTTGAACAATAATATTGAAAAAAGTCTATATTCATGATAGATTGGATATAGATGAAGGAAACTTCATATAATAAAAAGGAACATTCAGTTTTCGTATGCTGAATGTCTACCTAGATATAAGGCGACATTTAATCTATTAGATTAAGTGTCATTTTTTTATTGCTAATACTAGAAAAGTAGTTAGAAATATTATGATAGCAACGATATTTAAAAACTTTAATATAAAAGTCTTCATTTTCATTATTATCAAACCTCCTTCCATTTTAGGATAGAGGCAGATACTGGGCAACTGATGTTCCTGATTGCAGTATAACTTAATAATTTATATAAAACAAGAAATTTTTAATAGTTGAATCTAAAAAGTTGATAAAGAATAACACTTATTAAAAATCTGAAATGTTTTATAATTCAGTTTGACAAATATAAATTTCACATATATAATTAAATACGTAAAGCGAAGATATAGGATTAGTAATATAGTTGATACTATCTAGAGAGTTCGTGGTTGGTGAAAACGAATTAGTTATATTATATGAATCTACCTATTAGTGTTGTTAATAGCAACCGGGTACACCCGTTAAAAATGTTGAGATAAATAAAGGATGGTACCGTGCATTTGCACTCCTGTGGTATTCATCCTTTTTATTTTAGGAGGAATATTTATGTTGAAAAAATATCGATATATCGTTGTTATTAATAATATTGGTAGCAATTATATATCCTGTATATTTTAATTAAAATAATAGAAAGAAAGAGGAAAATTATGATAGATATTAAATTAATAAGAGAAAATAGAGATTTAGTTAAAGAAAATATTAAAAAGAAATTTCAAGATAATAAACTTGAATTAGTTGATGAAATATATGAACTTGATCAAGAATATTTAAAAGTTAAACAAGACATGGATCAAAGAAGAGCTGAAAAGAATAAATTAAGTGCTGAGATTGGTGCTTTAATGCGTGATAAAAAAATCGATGAAGCGAATGTTGTAAAGGCCAAAGTATCTACTATGGGAGAAGAGATTGATGCCTTAACTAATAGAGAAGATGAATTAAGTAAGATAATCAAAAATAAGATGATGATGATACCAAATATCATTGCTGATAGCGTTCCAATTGGTAAGGATGATACAGAAAATGTTGAAGTTGAGAGATTTGGAGAAGCAGTAATTCCTGATTTTGAAATACCATATCATGCTGATATATTAGAAGCTTTAAATGGTCTTGATAAAGAAGCAAGTGGTAGAACAAGTGGAGAAGGTTTCTATTATCTTATTGGAGATATTGCAAGATTACATTCTGCTATGATTACTTATGCAAGAGATTTTATGATTTCTAAAGGATTTACTTATTGTTTGCCTCCATTCATGATTAGAAGTGATGTTGTTACTGGAGTTATGTCTTTTGAAGAGATGGATGCTATGATGTATAAGATTGAAGGAGAAGATTTATACCTAATTGGTACTTCTGAACACTCTATGATTGGTAAATTTAAAGATCAATTATTGAAGAAGGAAAATCTTCCTTATACGCTAACTAGTTATTCACCATGCTTTAGAAAAGAAGGCGGAGCACATGGACTTGAAGAAAGAGGAGTATATCGTGTTCATCAATTTGAAAAGCAAGAGATGGTTGTAATCTGTGAACCAGAAGAGAGTGAAGATTGGTATGAGAAGATGTGGAGATTTACTGTTGATTTCTTCAGAAGTCTTGATGTACCTGTAAGACAACTTGAATGTTGTAGTGGTGACTTAGCTGATTTAAAATATAAATCATGTGATATCGAAGCATGGAGTCCAAGACAACAAAAGTATTTTGAAGTTGGAAGTTGTTCTAATTTAACTGATGCTCAAGCAAGAAGATTAGGTATTCGTGCTAAAGGAGAAAATGGTAACTATTACTTACATACTTTAAATAATACTGTAGTAGCATCTCCTCGTGGATTAATAGCAGTAATTGAAAATAATTACAAGCAAGATGGTACAGTATTGATTCCTGAAGCATTACAACCTTATATGGGTGGTTTAAAAGAAATAAAAATCAAAAAATAATATATCAAATTTCTAATATTTGTAACTAAAAGTAAAGAAGAAATGTAAAAAATATTTTATATTTCTTCTTTTTATTGTCGCTAAATATCTTTAATGATATCTTCTAGTATAGGAGGGGGATTATGGAAAAGAATAAAGAGAATAATGTTTTTGAAGAAGAGAATGATAAGAATACCATACAAAATAGAATATCAAATATTCTAAATATAGTTATGTTACTCTTAACGATAACATTACTTATAGTAGTTATAGTAAAATCTATATAACAAGCACATTTACAAGTGCTTGTTTTTATAATAATGTAAAAATATTTTGTTTTATATTATTTAATGATATAATTAGGGAGGATAGGAGAGAATTGAAGTAATATAAAGAGTTTTCTCAAAATTACTAAAAGAGAAGAAAAGATTAAGTAAATCTAATCTTCTATTCATAAAATGTAAAAAAAGAAAGAGGTTAAAATATGGGATTTATTAAAGCATTTACAGGTGCATTAAGTGGAACATTTGCAGATCAATGGAAAGATTTCTATGGCCCAAAACAAGGAATTACTGGAACAACTGCATTATTTCAAGCAGTACCACAAGGAACAAACGCAGGAAGAGGATCAAATACTAAGGGTAGTGATAATATCATTACTAATGGTAGTAAAATAATCGTACCAGAGGGAATGGCGTTAATTACTATCCAAGATGGACAAATAACTGGAATGATTGCTGAACCAGGAGGATTTGAATATCGTTCTGATGACCCTAATTCAAAATCAATGTTTGCGGGAGATGGAATATTAGCATCAACTATTTCTGAATCATGGAATAGATTTAAATTTGGTGGACAACCAGGTAGTGAACAATTAGCTTTCTATGTTAATTTAAAAGAAATACCTAATAATAAATTTGGTACTCAATCAGAAATTTATTGGGATGATGCTTATTTAAATACGCAAGTTGGAGCAATAACTAGAGGTACATATACTTTAAAGATTGTAGATCCATTATTATTTGTTAAGAATTTTGTACCAACTTCATATCTACAACCAAATGCAAGAGTATTTGACTTTGCTGATATGGATAATGATGCTGGAAATCAATTATTTAGTGAAGTAGTTGGTACTTTATCAGCAGCATTTGCTAACTATACTAATGATCCATCTAAGGGAAATCGTATAGCTAAAATACAAGCTGATCAAGTTGGATTTGCAGAGTCTTTAAGCAAGGCTGTAGAAGATGCATATCAATGGAAAACTGACAGAGGATTAGAAATTGTTAAGACGGCTATTTTGGCTATTGAATATGATGAAGATACTAAGGCATTATTAAGTGATGTTAAGAAGGCAGATGCTTTATCTGGTGGAAGAGGAAACTCATTTATGCAACAATCTGTTGCTCGTGGAATGCAATCTGCTGGTGAAAATGGTGGCGGATCTGGAATGGCATTCATGGGAATGGGAATGCAAGCAGGTGCTGGAGCAATGCAAGGAATGCAACAACAAACAGATGGCTCTAATCCATTTATAAATGTTGCTGGTGCAACATCTGCTCCTCAAACTGATCCTTATGAAGAAATCAAAAAAGCTAAAGAACTATTGGATGCTGGAATCATTACTCAAGAAGAATTTGAAGCTAAGAAAAAGAGTTTATTAGGAATTTAATATTATGCAAGGTAATAATTTAGAAAATATTACGCAAAATGCAGAAAAAGAAGTTAATTCATCTGATGCACCTACTATCGTTAAAACCGATATAGGTGCAATCGATGGACAAAATAAATGTCCGAAGTGTGGTTCAACAGAAATTTCTTTAAATATCAAAAATGGGAAATTGAAGTGCGAATTTTGTCATCATGAGTTTGAACCAGAACATGTAACTGGTTTAGAAAGTGATATTTCTAGATTAGAAGGACAAGTTATAGCATCTGGAGCTAGTGATATTATTGCTAGTACTGATGATGTTGTGACTATAAAATGTAGTAGTTGTGGTGCTGAAGTAGTTATTGATACATCTGAATCAACACAAGGAAGATGTCATTGGTGTCGTAACGTGTTATCGATTAATAATCAAATTCCTAATGGTGCAGTACCAGATGTGGTTCTTCCTTTTAAGATAACTAAAGATGATGCAAAAAAAATGATAGAAGAATTTGTTGGTAAAAGACAATTTTTTGCTCATCCTAAGTTTAAGGAGGAGTTTACAACTGAAAATATAATGGGAGTATATTTCCCTTATATGGTTGTAGATATTAATTCTCATGCTAAACTAATTGGAAGAGGAGAACATTTAATTAGAAGATATACGGTAAAAAATGGGGATAATTATGATACCTACTATGATGCTGAAGTGTTTGCAGTAGAAAGAGAGTTTGACTTATCCATTACTGGATTAACAATTGAATCTAATTCTGACAGATTAGATAATAATTCTCATGATAAAACCAATAATATAATTAATTCGATAATGCCTTTTGATATAGAAAATTGTGTTAAATATGATTCCAATTATATCAAGGGATATACTTCTGAAAAAAGAGATGCTAATGTATCAGAACTAAAAGGATTAGTAGGAGCTCAAGCCAAAGATATTGCGCGCTTTGCTGCTAATGATACATTAGAATACTATGATAGAGGAGTTCGTTGGGATAGTGAACATTTAGCAATAAAGGGTGAACAATGGCAAGCGGCTTATTTACCTGTATGGCTATATAGTTATCAACAAGTTAAAGGAGATAAAAGTATTATTCATTATGTAGCGGTTAATGCGCGAACAAAAGAAACGATGGGAAGTATTCCAATCCATATTCCAAAATTGATTACAGTGTCAGCAGTAATAGAATTTATGAGTTTTCTTTTAATGCTATCTGTTGATTGGGATTATAGTTTCTTATTTTTAGCTTTAGGTTTTATATATTTTTGGATTATGTATCAAAGATATCGTAATAATGATGCTAGACATAGTTATGAGATTGAGACTCAAAGAGAAATAAGAGATTTAGTAAAATCAGATCGATTTGTAGAAAGACGAAATAGATTATCTAATTCGACGATGATTGGTGCTAATAATACGAGAATTACTGATTCCTCTTTAGCAACAAAAGTTGCTAAAAATATATCTCAAAGGACTGAAGGAGAAAATAATGATAACGAATAATGGTTTAAGATTTTTATGTAGTTTACCAATAGTCTTATTATTTTTATATTTTATTCCTTTTGTAGGAGTATGCTTATTACTAATGAGACTTTTTGTATATAGTCATAAAAGAAAAACATCCTTTATTATTATAGCTTTAGGTATAATAATGCTTATACCTTCTATTCTTGAGAGTTTATTAAAAATGATTAATTTTGATATGCAATCAATTCCATTATTATATGATTTAGTAT
>CAMXBB010000003.1 GCA_947179265.1 uncultured Bacillota bacterium | reverse complement strand
AATAAATTATAATTTTATAGCACAAAAAGGTAATTAATACCTTTTTTTATTTAACTATAAAACTCATTTTGTGAAAATCAAAAGATAAGAAACAATTTAAGTATAATGAAGTTATGCTGTATATAAAATCTATAAAAATATGATATAATTGATTGGTAAAGACTCTTGTATAGATGGAGGAAATATGAGCATAGTAGATGAAATCGAAAAAGAAGTTAAGAATTATATAGTAGAATATAAGAATGTATCAGCAAATCATTATGACTTTTGGAACGAACAAAAGAAAATTTTAAAGAGAGATACAATCAAATTTGCAAAATAGTATTAGGTGATTAACTAACTACTTATATTGAAGTGAAATAAATGAATAACGCTAGTCAATAAAATACAACTAATATAAACTGATTGATACCGATTTAGTGTAATCACTTAGATTGAATTACAAATGTTTAGCAAAAAATATGGATAAAAGAGGAGTATTGGAGATATGCTAAGTCCTAAAATAGAAACCGAAAGATTAATTTTAAGAAGATATAAAGAGTCTGATATAGACTTGCAATATGAAATACTAACTGATAGCAGATTATCTAAATTTATTACATTCCCAAGTCTAACAAAAGAAGAAGAATTGGAATGTATTAGAGATTGGATAAAAAATGTTGAAGATTCCCAATATGAAAAATGGGTAATTACCTTGAAGGAGAATAATGCTCCTATTGGAAATATTTCTGTAAATGGAATTGATAGGAAAAACAACTATTGTAATGTAGGATATGTTATTGCGTATGATTATTGGGGCAAAGGATATGCATCTGAAGCTCTAAAAGCAGTATCTGATCACTTGTTAAATGAAAGCGGATATTATTTGGTAGAATGCTCTTGTAATGAATTAAACAGACAGTCATCTAGAGTAATGGAAAAAGCTGGATTCAAAAAAGATGGCTATATAGCAAATAGAAGGTTAAATAAAGATGGGACATATACAGGCGTTGAATACTATAGTAAAACAAAAGAAAGTGTTATAAATGAACAATAAATTAGAAACAATTTCAAATCTATTTGAAGATAAAGAAATAAGAAGTATTTGGGATAGTGAAAAAGAAGATTATTATTTTAGCGTGATTGATGTTATAAGTGCGTTGACTGATAGTAGTATTCCAAAGAGGTATTGGAGCGATTTGAAAAAAAGACTTACAGAAGAAGGAAGTGAACTGTACGAAAATATCGTACGGTTGAAACTTAAAGCTCAAGATGGAAAATTAAGAGAAACTGATACATTAGATACGAAAGGAATTCTACGATTAATAGAATCAGTTCCTAGTCCAAAAGCAGAGCCTTTTAAATTATGGTTAGCATCTTTAGGAAGTGAGAGAATTGATGAAGTATTTGACCCTGAAATTGCAGTTAATAGAGCAATAGATTATTATCGAAAAAGAGGATATAGTGATAAATGGATTTCAGAGAAATTAAACGGGATTTTAAATAGAAAAAAATTAATCGATACATGGAAAGAAAATGGAATTAATGAAAATTATGAATATGCTATGCTAACAAATGAAATATATAAAGGTTGGTCAGGCATGAAAGCAAGTGAATACAAAGCCTATAAAGGTTTAAGAAAAGAATCTTTAAGAGATAATATGACAGATATTGAAATTGCTTTGACTAATATTGGTGAAATTGCTGCTCGTGATATTGCTACCTCTGAACGCCCACAAGGTTTAAAAGAAAATATGAATGCAGCCAAACGTGGAGGGAAAGTTGCAAATGATGCAAGACTTTCTTATGAACAAGAAACAAAAAGATCAGCAATATCTAATGATAATGCACTTAATTATCAATATGTTGATGAAATTCGAAAGCTTGATAATAAAGTAAAATAGAAAATAATAAGGATGTGATTATATGGATAAAAGTCAAAATTCGACAAATATAAATTGGTTTCCAGGACATATGGCTAAGACCAAGAGACAAATAGATGAATTATTACCTTTAATAGATATTGTGTTTGAACTTATAGATGCGAGAATACCATATTCATCTAGAATAGCTGATATTGATAATATAATAAAAAACAAACCACGTATTATTGTAATGACTAAAAGCGATTTATGTGATGTACCTATAACTAATAAATGGATAAAGAAGTATGAGGATATGGGACATAAGGTGGTATTGGTAAATCTATCTGATAATAATGATTATAAAAAGGTAATAACTGCTACCAAAGAAATAGTTGATAGTATTAATGAGAAGAGAGTTAATAAAGGATTAAAAGAAAAAGAAGTGAAAGCCTTAGTGGTTGGTATTCCTAATGTTGGTAAATCAACTTTTATCAATAAGATGGCCGGTAAAAAGGTTGCTAATGTTGGTAATAAACCTGGTGTTACAACTAATCTTGTTTGGTTAAAAACTAAACTAAATATATTGCTTTTAGATACTCCTGGTATTTTATGGCCTAAATTTGAAAATCATGAGATTGCATTAAACTTGGCTAGTATGAGTGCCATAAGAAGTGAAGTAGTTGAAGCGGATGAAGTTGCTATTCATATCTTGAATAAATTGGATAAGTATTATCCAAACATATTACATACAAGATATAATATTACTTCAGTAAATAATGATGATATTATTGAAACATATGATGCCATTGGTAAGAAGATGGGAGCCATCATAAAGGGTGGCGAAATCGATTATGATCGTGTAAGTAACCTTGTTATGAATGACGTTAAGAATGAAATAATAAAAGGTATAACTTTTGACAGAATAGATTAGAGGAAGTGTTTTTTTGGACTTATTAGAATACGAAAAAGAATTATATGACAAAGGAATTGAATTGATTGCTGGAGTTGATGAGGTTGGAAGAGGCCCTTTATGTGGTCCTGTTGTCGCTTGTGCCTGTATTTTACCTAAGAATTATCATCTTGATGGATTAAATGATTCTAAGAAATTATCTGAAAAAAAGAGAGAAGCATTATATGAAATCTTAATAAAAGAAGCCGTATCTTATGGATTAGGCATTATTTCTCCTAGGCGAATCGACGAAGTTAATATTTATCAAGCAACGAAAGAAGCCATGTATGAAGCTATCAATAATTTAAATCCTAAACCTGAACATGTTTTAATAGATGCTATGCCTTTAGATTTAAGTGTTCCTTCAACTTCCATTATCAAAGGAGATGCTAAAAGTTTATCTATTGCAGCAGCATCAGTAATAGCTAAGGTAACTAGAGATCGAATGATGATTGAACTCGATAAACAGTATCCTGAATATGGATTTAAATCTCATAAAGGATATCCGACAAAAAAACATGTCGAGGCTGTTAAACAATATGGAGTTTTGGACTTTTATAGATTTACTTTTTCACCAATAAGTGATTTAATTAATAAAGATAGTGAGGTTTAGTATGATAAAAAAGGTATTGACTAACAGGGTGGTTTTAAATACTTTTATTTTAAGTATTTTTACTTTTATTACTGAGATGCTAGTAAGATTGTTTACGGAAGCATCTTTTGGTGATATTGCAGTATTTAGAATACTTATAAGTTCGGTTATGGTTTCTCTTATTTGGAGTTTCCTAACTCATTTTCTACCTAAATTAGGTGCAAGAATAATGAATATTATTTATATATTATTTGTAAGTATATATGAGTTTGTTGAATTTGGATTATTCAATTATTTAGGTTTCTTTATGGGAATAGGTAATTCTGAACAAGGAACTAAAGTAGTTGGTTATATAAGAGATTTCATGAATGCTTTAGAATTTAAGTATTATTTGATCCTTTTGGTAGGAGTAATATTTATTATCTACTATATCGTTGGAGACCGTATACTTATGAAGAATAAGGAAAGAAATACGGAGTTAAGTTTCATTCAAAAATGTTATATTGAAATAGTTACTGTTGTTGTAATTATATTATTATGTGGTGGCTATTATTTAACTATCAAAAGTGAAGCTATGCAAAATGAATTACAAACAGAGAGTAATTATTCATTATGGTTATATCCCGAAAATTCTAACTTAACAGTTAATAATTTTGGAGTATTGATGTATGGTTTTTCGGATACAAGAAGTATGATCTTAGGAATAGATTCTGATTATGTTGCTAAAATAGAAGCTGATAAGTATAAGAATGAAGATAATAAAAAGGATGATATTGTCGTACCAGTTGATTATAAAAGAGTAATCGATGATACAGCATGGAATAACTTGATAAAGAATACCAATGATGAAACATTTAATACTTTAAATAATTATTATATAAATAGAACAATTACTCCTAAAAACGAAATGACTGGATTATTTGAAGGTAAAAACCTTATATTGATATTGATGGAATCAGTAAATGAAATAGCAATATTAAATGAGGAATATTTCCCAACTTTATATAAGATGTATCATGAGGGAATGTCTTTTACTAATAATTATAGTCCTAGAAATAATTGTTCAACAGGAAATAATGAATTGACAGTATTATCAAGCATGTTTACAATCAATAATACATGTACAGCCAATAGATATTCATCTAATAAATATTATCAAGGTGCTTTCTATATGTTTAGAAATAAAGGATATTATGCTACAAGTTATCATGATTATACTGAAAAGTATTATCAAAGAACAAAGATGCATACCAACTTAGGTTCACAAAAGTTCTATAGTGTAACTGATATTGGAATGACTTATGATCCTAAGTATGAAGAGTGGCCTAGTGATGTTGACATGTTTAAACATGCTAAGGAATATTATATGGATAAAGATAAATTCTTTACTTATTTTGCAAGTGTATCAACACATCAAACATACAATGTTCCAAGTGAACTAGGAGATAAGTATCGTGAAAAGTATGAAAAACTTGGCTATTCTAAGACCCTAAGTAGATATCTTTCTAAGATGCAAATATTAGATGAAGCAATGGAAGAGTTACTTAAAGAATTAGAAAGTGAAGGTAAATTAGAAGATACAGTAATAGCAATGTTTGGTGACCATTATCCATATGGATTAACCGATGATTTAATCAACGAGTTTATGGAAAAGAATAATGCAGGTTATAAAGTTAATCATATTTTAAGAAAGAAAAATGATATTGACAGGACTCCTATGTTAATATATAATGCAGGGATGGAGCCAGTTGTGGTTAAGGATTATACGAGTATTTTAGATCTTTTACCAACATTAATGAATTTATTTAATTTAGATTATGATCCAAGATTATACATGGGAACAGATATTTTTTCAGAGACTCATGAATCACGTGTTGTATTTGCAGATGGATCATGGCAAAGTGAAATTGGTTATTATTATGCTCCAGGAAGTCAAATGAATTATTTTGGTGATGCTACATTAACTAATCAAGAACTTAAGAATATTAATAAAGATATATCACAAAGACAAAAGATGAATGCATCAGCAATTCAATCGAATTATTTTAATTATCTGGGTGAAGGCTTGGAAAAATATAAACCAGTAACGACAGTACCAGTTTCGCCAGGTGATGATATCATTCCTAATAATTCAGATACTTCAGAATAGTAGTTTAATATATATTACGAAAGTGAGGATATGAGTATGAAACTAGTAATAGTGGAGTCTCCAGCTAAGACACATACCATTGGAGCTTATTTAGGAAGTGAATTTAAAGTTGTATCCAGCAAAGGTCATATACGTGACCTTTCGACAACTGGTAAATATGGATTAGGAGTAGATGTTGAGAATGATTTTAAACCTAATTATATATCAATACCAGGTAAGAAAAGAGATATATCCTCTTTAAAAAAAGACATTAAAGAAAGCGATTTTGTATATCTTGCAACCGACCCCGATCGTGAGGGAGAAGCTATATCATGGCATCTATATGATGCATTGGGTATAAGTGATAGTGAATATGAAAGAATTGTATTCAATGAGATTACTGAACCAGCTGTAAAAGATGCTTTCAACCATTCAAGAAAAATCGATATGAATTTGGTTAAGTCTCAAGAGACCAGAAGAATATTAGATCGTATTATTGGTTTTAGGTTGTCTAAACTTATGCAATCAAAGACTGGTGGAAAGAGTGCTGGTCGTGTACAATCAGTAGCATTAAAATTGATAGTTGATCGTGAAAGAGAGATTGAAGCTTTTATTCCTGAAGAATATTGGGAAGTAACTGCTAAGTTTAAAGATTTTGATGCATCACTTGAAAAATACAATAATGAAAAGTTAGAACTTCATAGTGAGACGCAAGTTAATGAAGTCCTTGACAGATTAGGTGAAGATTATAAGATAAAGTCTGTTGATCAAAAAGAGAAAAGTAAGAAAGGTGTTATGCCATTCACTACTTCGACTTTACAACAAGCTTGTATCAATAAATTTAATTTCAATTCATCTAAGACGATGCGTACTGCTCAAAAGTTATATGAAGGAGTTAATATTGGTAGTGAAACTGTTGGTTTGATTACTTATATGCGTACTGATTCAACAAGATTATCTAATCTATTTATCGATTCGACGTTTAAATATATTGAAGATAACTTTGGAGATAATTACAAGGGTGTAGTAAAGAAAAGTAAGAAGAAAGAGAATGTTCAAGATGCTCACGAAGCAATAAGACCAACAAGTATTTATCGTACACCAGAATCTATTAAGAAATACTTATCTAATGATGAATATAAAATATACTCAATTATTTATGCTAGAGCTTTAGCGTCTTTAATGGCTGATGCTAAAGTTCTTGCAACAACTGTTCTTTTAGATAATAATAACTATGAGTTTAAGGCGACTGGACAAGTTCAACTATTTGATGGATATCTACGTGTTTATGGTGATTATTCTCAAAGTAATGATATTATTTTACCGGATTTTAATAAGTTTAATGGAGTAGTATCAACTAAAAATGTAGAAACAGAACAAAAATTTACTAAGCCAGTAGCTAGATATACTGAAGCAACTTTGATTGAAGAGATGGAAAAGTTAGGAATTGGAAGACCAAGTACCTATGCTAAGACCATGGAAACATTAAGAGAAAGAGATTATGTTAAGGTTGAGGATAAGAAATTTCATCCTACAGAGGTTGGTGTTGAAACAACGGACAAATTACAAGAATTCTTCTCTAATATTATAAATGTTGAATATACAGCAAATATGGAAGATGATTTGGATAAAATAGCTGATGATGAGATGGACAATATCAAGGTTTTAAGTGCTTTTTATACCGAGTTTGAACCACTTGTTAAGAAGGCTTTTGAAAATATGGAGAAAAAAGCTCCTAAGATGACTGGAGAGATGTGTCCAGAATGTGGTAGCGAGCTTGTTATTAGAAAAGGTAGGTATGGAGAATTTACTGCTTGTAGTAATTATCCAACTTGTAAATTTATAAAAAAGGAAGAAAAAGAGATATCAATAATTTGCACTTGTCCTAAATGTGGAGGTAACATTATTGAAAAGAAGACTCGAAGAGGAAAAGTATTCTATGGATGTGATAAATATCCAAAATGTGATACTGCTTTATGGGATAAGCCAACTGGTGAAGAATGTCCAGAATGTCATAGTTTACTAGTTGAGAAAAAGGATAGCATTAAGTGTTCAAGTTGTGATTATAGTAAAGAATAATAAGTTTACTCATCTTTATTGACAAAGCATCAACTTAAGCATATAATTGAAGTATCTTTTGTATGGAAGACCAAGGCGAAATAATTAAATATGCAAGAGAAGGCTAGTTGGTGGAAATGCCTCATATGTATTATTTTTGTTAACAACTTCTAAATATACAAAACGCTTGTTAAGCGATACATAACGAATGAGAGTACCTATGTAAAGTAAGGTGGCACCGCGGAGATTTTCCGTCCTTACGTTTATGTAGGTTTTTTTAGTTTTAGGAGGATGATTTATGATAACAAAACAAAAGGGAACTTATGATATTTATGGTGATTTAGCTAAAAAACGTGCATATGTAAATGAAGTTTTAGATGCTTTATGTGAGAAATATAATTATGGATATATTGAAACACCAGTATTTGAGGCTAGTGAACTATTTCATAGGGGTGTTGGTGAATCAACGGATATGGTTCAAAAGGAAACATATGACTTTATAGATCGAGGGGACAGAAGTATAACTTTGAGACCTGAGGGTACAGCAGGGGTTGTAAGATGGTTTATTGAAAACAAACTCTATGGTAATTTAACTGATCCAGTTAAGGTTTACTATAATATGAAAATGTATCGTTATGAAAGACCTCAAAGTGGTAGAAATAGAGAGTTCACGCAATGGGGATTTGAATGCTTTGGCAGTGATGATGTAATGAGCGATGCTGAGGTTATATCTCTTGCTTATAATGCTTATCGTTTATTAGGTCTTGATAATATAACAATTAAGATTAATTCTTTGGGTGATACAGAATCTAGAAATAATTATCGTGAAGCTTTAATTAAATACTTTAAACCTAAAATAAAAGATTTATGTGAGGATTGTCAAAATAGATTAGAGAAGAATCCATTGAGAATTTTAGATTGTAAGGTAGATGCTGAAAATGAGATAATTAAAAACGCTCCCAAGACTTTAGATTATTTAAATGAAGCATCATTAGAGCGCTTTAATAAATTAAAAGAACTTTTAGATTTAATGGATATCAATTATGTTGTTGATACTAATCTTGTTAGGGGATTAGATTATTATAATCATGTTGTATTCGAAGTTGTACTTGATGATTCTTATGCCCTTGGTGGTGGTGGAAGATATAATGGTTTGGTTGAAACTTTAGGAGGACCAAGTGTTCCAGGTGTTGGTTTTGCAATGGGTTATGATCGTACAATACTTGCAATGGAAGAACACAATGTTAATATTCCAATAAATGATTCAATCGATGTATATCTACTTTATGTATCTGAAACGGAAAAAGAAACAGCGGCATATTTAACCCAAGATTTAAGAATGAATGGTTTTATTACTGAAACGGATATGATGGGAAAATCATTGAAGGGACAATTTAAGAGTGTTGATAGATTTAATTCTAAATATTTGATTGTTTTAAATGATGAAAAACTAGCAGATAATAAGATAACAATTAAAGATAATAAGACTAAAGAAGAAGAGGATATCAATATCAATGATTTAGTTGATTATCTTGATATGCATATGTAAAAGGAGTAAATATATGAAAACGATAAAAAATACTGATTTAAATATTAAAAACTTAGGTGAAGAAGTAACTCTTTATGGTTGGGTCTTAAAAAAACGTGATCTAGGTGGCTTAGTATTTATTGATTTAAGAGATAGATCAGGAATTATCCAATTGACTATAAGACCAGAAAACAAGTGTTATGAATTAGCTACATCTTTAAGAAATGAATATGTTATTAAGGTTACTGGTAAAGTAGTTGAAAGAGAAAGTAAGAATTCTAAGATGGAAACTGGAGAAATCGAAATCGATGTATCTGAGTTAGAATTACTTAATACTTCAGAAGAATTACCATTTGCGTTGGATGAAAACACTACTGCTTTAGAGGATACGAGATTAAAATATCGTTATCTTGATTTAAGAAGAAAAGATTTAAAAGATAAGATGATTGCTAGAAGTAAGATAACTATGGCAGTAAGAGAATATATGAATAATAATGAATTTTTAGAGATTGAAACACCAATTCTTTGTAAATCAACTCCAGAAGGTGCAAGAGACTACTTGGTTCCATCAAGAGTTAATCAAGGTAAATTCTATGCGTTACCTCAATCTCCACAAATTTTTAAACAACTTTTAATGGTTGGAGGTATGGAAAGATACTTCCAAATTGCAAAATGTTTTAGAGATGAGGACTTACGTGCTGATCGTCAACCGGAATTTACGCAAATCGATATTGAAATGAGCTTTGTTTCTGAAGATGATGTAATGACAATGGCTGAAGGTTTAGTTCATCATGTTTGGAAGAGTGTTAAAGGCATTGATATTGAGTTACCTTTAATGCGTATGAAATATGATGATGCCATTGAAAATTATGGTAGTGATAAACCAGATTTACGTTTTGATATGAAGATCAATGATGTATCTGATGTCTTTGCTAATACTGAATTCGGGGTATTTAAAACAGTATTAGAAGAAAATGGTATTATTAATGCTATAGTTGCTAAAAATGTAGCAGATAAATATTCAAGAAAAGAAATGGACAAACTAACTGACTATGTTAAGACTTATAAAGCTAGTGGTTTAGCTTACTTAAAATTTAATGAAGAGATATCTGGAAGTATAGCTAAGGTTGTTAGCGAATCTGAGATAGATGCCCTAAAGAGCAAACTAGGTATTGAGGACAATGACTTAGTGTTAATCGTATCTGGTAAGAAGAATATTGTTAAGGCCTCTCTTGGAGCTTTAAGATGCAAATTAGCTCGTGATCTAGGATTAATTGATCCAAACGTTTATAAAATGTTATGGGTTACTGACTTCCCATCATTTGAGTGGAGTGAGGAAGAAGAAAGATTTATGGCATGCCATCATCCATTTACTGCTCCAAAAGATGAAGATGTTGATAAATTATTAAATGACAAAGCAAATTGTTATTCTAAAGCATATGATATTGTTATCAATGGTTATGAAGCTGGTGGTGGATCTATTCGTATTCATAATCAAGAGGTACAAAGGAAGATGTTTGAAGCATTAGAATTAACTGATGAAGATATCAAAACTAAATTCGGATTCTTTGTTGATGCTTTAAAATATGGAACACCTCCACATGGTGGACTAGCTTTCGGATTAGATAGAATGGTAATGCTTCTAACAAATACAGAAAATATTCGTGATGTAATCGCATTCCCTAAGACTGCAAGTGCATCTTGCTTGATGAGTGAATGTCCAAGTAATGTTGATGAAAGACAACTTGAAGACTTAGCTTTAAAGGTATCTAAGAAATAGGTGATATTATGGATTTAATAGATATAAGAAAAAATAAAAAAATTGGTGATACAGTTCATCTAGAAGGATGGATTAGAAATCATCGTCGTCAAAAGGAATTTGGTTTTATCGATTTTTATGATGGGACTTGTCTAGAATCATTACAAGTAGTATATGATAAAGAACTAGATAATTTTGATGATATTCAAAAAATGTTAGTTGGATGTGCTTTAGAAGTAGATGGAATCTTGGTTGAATCAAGTGGCAAACAAGAATATGAGTTGAAAGCTACCAATGTAACTTTGATTGGTTCTTGCGATGAAACATATCCAATACAACCAAAGAGACATACACGTGAATTCTTAAGAGAACAAGCATATTTAAGACCACGTACTAAGTTATTTCAAGCAGTATTTAAAATACGTAGTGTTGCAGCTCAAGCAATACATGATTATTTTCAAGATAATAACTATGTATACGTACATACACCTCTTATTACAACAGCAGATTGTGAAGGGGAAAATCAAATGTTTAAGGTTACAACATTTGATTTAAATGATATTCCAAAGAATGATGGAGAAGTAGATTATTCTAAAGATCTATTCTCTCATCCATCATTTATAACGGGAACAGGTCAATTACATGGTGAAGCTTTTGCTATGGCTTTTAAAAAGATCTATACTTTTGGTCCTACATTTAGAACTGAGAATTCTAATACTAAGACACATGCTAATGAATTCTGGATGATTGAACCAGAGATAGCTTTCTGTGATTTGAATGGACTTATGGATATCGAAGAAGAAATGCTTAAAAGTGTTGTATCTGATGTCTTAAAGAAATGTGCATCCGAGATCGATTTTCTAAATGAATTTGTTGATAATACTTTAAAGAAAAAATTAACTGATTTAGTATCATCTAAATTTGTTAGAATAACTCATCATGAGGTAGTAGATTTATTAAAGAAAGCAGATATCAAATGGGAGTTTGAACCTAGCTATGAAGATGATATAGCTAAGGAACATGAAAAATATATTACTGAACATTTCAATGCTCCAGTATTTATAACTGACTGGCCTAAAGATATCAAAGCATGGTATATGAAGGTTAATCCAGATGGTAAAACTGTTGCCGCTGTTGACCTAGAAGTACCAGGAGCTGGAGAATTGATGGGTGGAAGTCAAAGAGAAGAAAATTATGATGTTTTACTTAATCGAGTAAAAGAAAAAGGTGTTAATTATGAATCAATTGATTGGTTCTGTAATTTACGTAAGTTTGGAGGATGTTACCATGCTGGATTCGGTATGGGATTTGAAAGATTGCTTATCTATCTAACAGGTGTAGAAAACATAAGAGATGTTATCCCATTCCCAAGAACTCCAGGTAATTGTGATTATTAATAGAGAGAAGGGTTTTATGAACAAATATCGTTCACATTTAATTAAGGATATTGATGAATCTTTTATCGGAAGTGAGATCATCGTCAGTGGTTGGGTCGAAAATATTCGTGACCATGGTGGCGTTCTTTTTCTAGATTTAAGAGATGAAACTGGAACTTTGCAAACAGTATCTAATGATGATGAGATGTTTAAAGGTATTGCTAAAGAATCAGTAGTTAAATTAGAGGGAGTTTTACGTAAAAGAGATGAGGATACCTATAATGAACGTATCATAACAGGTAAACTTGAACTTTTGGTTAAAAATTTCACAATGTTAAACGAATCTGTTCATGATTTACCATTTGAGATAATGTCATCTAAATCAACTAAAGATGATATTCGTTTAAAGTATCGTTATTTAGATATGCGTAATGATGCTGTTAAAGATAATATTAAATTAAGGTCTGACGTATTGCATTTTATAAGAAATGAAATGTATGATATGGGATTTACTGAAGTCCAAACGCCAATACTTACAGCTTCATCTCCAGAAGGAGCGCGAGACTTTGTTGTTCCATCAAGATTATTTAAAGGTAAGTTCTATGCTTTACCTCAAGCACCACAAATATATAAGGAATTATTAATGGTAGGTGGATTAGGAAAGTATTTTCAAATAGCACCTTGTTTTAGAGATGAAGATGCTAGAGCTGACAGAACATTAGAATTCTATCAACTAGATTTAGAGATGAGCTTTGTTGAAGAGGAAGAAGTATTAAGCATTGGTGAAAAGATTTTTTATGATACTTTTACTAAATTTTCGAGTAAGAGTGTATCTAGTATTCCATTTAGAAGAATTCCCTATATGGAAGCTATGGAAACATATGGAACCGATAAGCCAGATTTAAGAAATCCACTCATTATTCAAGATGCTACAGAGATTTTAAAGGATACATCTTTTGGACCATTCAAAAAGTCTACTATTAAAGTAATAGTAGCTCATGATATTGGTGGCAATTCTAATTCTTGGTTCAATGAGATTGTTGATTATGCATCATCGATTGGAATGCCAGGTATTGGATATGTAACCTTAATGAGTGATGGCTCCTTAAAAGGACCTATCGATAAATTCTTGAGTGATGATGAAAGAAGAGATTTGATAGCTGAATTTGATATGAAAGATAATTCCGTTATGTTCTTCATTGCTAATAAACGCAAAAAGACAGCTCAAAAATTTGCAGGATTAATTCGTACATATTTGGGAAATAAGATGGATTTAATCGATCCAAATAGATTAGAATTATGTATTATCAATGATTTTCCAATGTTTGAGTATGATGAGGAAAATAAAAAGTTTGAATTCTGTCATAATCCATTTAGTTTACCGCATGGGGGAATAAACGATTATGAAACAAAGAATCCCGAAGAGATACTTGCTTATCAGTATGATTTTGTATGTAATGGTAATGAAATGGCCTCAGGTGCTATTAGAAACCATGATTTAGATTCTTTAGCTAAAGGTTTTGAAATAGTCGGTTATACAAGAGAACAAGTAGAGGAACGATTTAAATCAATATTTACAGCATTTAAGTATGGATGCCCTCCACATGGGGGAATGGCTCCTGGAATTGATCGTATTCTAATGCTTATCAAAGATGAACCAAATTTAAGAGAAGTTCAAGCTTTTCCAACGAGTGCTAGTGGAGCTGATCTTCTAATGGGTTCTCCAAGTATTTTGGAAGATATTCAACTTAAAGAACTTGGAATTGTAATAAAGGAGGAAGAAAATGAATAGTGAATTTACACAATCAACAGTCGATAAACTTGCTGATTTATTGCTTATCGGTTTAACCGAAGAAGAGAATAAAATGGTATTTGAAGAATTTGAAATTATTGATGCTAATATTAATAAAATAAATGCTATCGAAGGTATTAAAGATGTCAAACCGATGACTCATGCCTTAGATGATTTTGTATGTGAATTAAGAGATGACGAACCAGAGGAATCTATTCCAATCGAAGAATTACTTCAAAATTGTGATGATACGGATGATGGATGCGTATCAGTACCAAAGGTGGTGGGATAATGAAATACATGGGATTAAGTATAACTGAAATACATGAGAAGTTAAAGAAAGGTGAAGTAACTAGTGATGAATTGGTTAAAGAAGCTTTAGAATTATCTCATCAAGTTCAGGAAAAATGTAATGCCTTTGTAACTATTTTAGATGATGTAAAAGGCGGTGAAGTAACCGATGAGTTGCTTTCAGGTATTCCTTTTGGAGTCAAGGATAATTATTCTACTAAAGGAATTCTTACTACTGGTTCATCTAATACTTTGAAAGACTATGTACCATTTTTTGATGCTACAGCTTATGCTAATCTAGTAGCTAAGGGAGCTATAGCTGTTAATAAAACTGCTATGGATGAATTTGGATTAGGGGGAACAGGTACAACTGCTCATACCGGAGTTCAAAGGAACCCTTGGGATTTAAAACGTATGTGTTCAGGTTCTTCATCAGGATCTGCTGCAGCTGTAGCTTCTGGAGTATATCCATATGCTTTAGGATCTGATACTGGAGATTCCATTCGTAAACCAGCTGGTTTTTGTGGTATCGTTGGATATAAGCCAACATATGGAATGATTTCCCGTTATGGTTTATTTCCTTTTGCATCTAGTTTAGATCATTGTGGCGTTTTAACTCGTTATGTCCGTGATGCAGCAATCGTTGTTGATGCTATGAAGGGCATTGATAAAAATGACATGACTTCATGGGATTCATCACATATTCATTTAAATGATGATTTAAATGATAACGTAAAAGGAAAGAAATTATTCTACATTAAAGAACTATGTGATTTAGAAAACTATCCAGATGCTTCACAAGAATTGCGTGAACATTTGGAAAACTTCCAAGCAACCTTAAAAAAATGTGAAGAATTAGGTATGAGTGTTGAAGGAGTAAGTGTTGATATTAATTTGATTCGTGCCATACCTTCAATCTATCAAGTAATATCTTGTGCTGAAGCGACTAGTAATTTATCAAATCTAACTGGTCTTATCTTTGGTCCTCGTGGGGATGGAGAAAACTTCATGGAGATGATGAAAGATCATCGAACTAAGGGATTCTCACCTTTAATCAAGCGCCGTCTTGTAATTGGATCATATGTTTTACAAACTGAAAATCAAGAGAGATATTTTAAAAATGCTCAGAGAGCTAGAAGACTTATTGTTGATACGATGAAAGATTTATTTAAAAAATATGATGCATATATTTCTCCTGTTGGAAGTGGTCCTGCTAAGTTAATTGATGGTTCTAAAGAAATGTTAAAGGATGATACAATTGCTTTAGAAGATCAATTACAAATAGGGAACTTTGGTGGATTCCCATCAATAACTATTCCAAATGGTTTTGTATCTAATCTTCCAGTTGGTATAAACATTACTGGAAATTGTTATGATGATCAAAATGTCTTAAATATAGCATATGCCTTAGAAGGTTCAATGGATTATAAAGGACAAATTGCTAAGGAGGTTAAATAATGGGAAAATATAATGTTACGATTGGTCTTGAGATGCACTGCGAAGTATCAGAAACAAAATCTAAAGTATTTTCAAGTGCTAGAAATGAATATACAGATGTAGCAAACTCTAATATAAGACCATATGATATGGGATTTCCAGGAGTACTTCCTGTTGTAAATAAAGAAGCAGTTAAGATGAGTTTGATGATGAGTGAAATCTTAAATTGTCGTCAACCAGAATATATGTATTTCGAAAGAAAGAACTATTATTATCCTGACATGCCAAAAAACTATCAAATTACGCAAAATCCTCCAGAGGACTGTGTAGGTATGGGTGGATATATCGATATTCAAAGAGAAGATGGATCAACTTTTAGAGTAGATATCGATAATATTCACTTAGAAGAAGATGCTGCAAGAATGACTCATCTTTATGATACATCAATAATCGATTATAATCGTGCAGCAGTACCACTTTTAGAATTAGTTACTGGGCCTTGTATTCATTCTGCTGAGGATGCTGTGGCTTTTCTAGAATATATTAGAGCAATATATCAATATTGTGGAATAAGTGAAGCTGATTCTAAAAAAGGACAAATAAGATGTGATGTTAACGTTTCTATTTCTGATGATGATACATTAGGTACTAAGGTTGAAATGAAGAATGTTAACTCATTTGGTGGAGTATATGGTGCTATCCAATATGAGATAAAAAGACAATCTGAATTAAAGGATGCTGGTCGTTATGATGAAGTAGAACAAGAGACCAGACGTTGGGATGAGGAATCAGGAACAACTATTAGAATGCGTTCAAAAGTAGATGCCGAAGATTATAAATACTTTGTTGAACCTAATATTCCTAAATACAAGATTTCTAAAGAATGGCTAGAAGAGATTAGAAAGAGTATACCTGAACTTCCATATGAGAGAAAAAGCAAATATATGGACAAGTATGGCTTATCTGATTACGATGCGGGAATCCTAATTAAGGATATCAATACTGCTAAATATTTTGAAAGATGTCTTGAATTAGGTGTTGATGCTAAAATGGCCGCCAATTGGATTACTGGTAATATTTTAGGATATGTTTATAAATACGAAACAGCTATCCAAGATATCTATGTTACGCCTGAAAGACTAGAAGTCATTTTATCTGCAATGGATAAAGGAGATATTTCAAGTAAACAAGCTAAGGAATTATTCTTTATGGTATTGGAGAGATGTGAAGAACCAAAGGATATCATGAAGAGTGAAGGCATGCAACAAATATCTGATGAAGGAGCGCTTAGTAAAATTATTATTGAAATACTTGACAATAATACAAAACAAATCGAAGATTATAAGAATGGTAAAACTAATATGTTTGATTATTTTGTAGGCCAAGTAATGAAGATGACAAAAGGCCAAGCCAATCCTGTAAAAGTAAAAGAGATATTAACTGATGAATTAAGTAAGAGATAATTTTTATCTCTTTTTTAATGACTAAATCATATTTTTATGATAATATATTATAAGATAAAGGAAGTATAAAAAGGATTGGTTATGATGAAAAAAATAACATATTTAGTTGTTTTAATTAGCATATTGTTGTTTCCCTCAATAGTTAGTGCATACGAACTTTCTTGTGGTAATGGTCCATATTCTTTTGATGATACATTTGAATGTAAAGTTAAAGGAGCAAACAATATTAACTATGATTTAATGTCGGGTTCTATAGAGAAAAGTGAGTATGTTTCTTGTCTTGTATCATCACCAGCTGAAGGAATGAAATCTAAAACTAGCGATGTTACTAATAAATTTGATTTAACGGGTAGAAGTGTCAATGATGATATTGTAACTTTTAAATGCCAAATTATCGCTAAACCTACAGAGGATATAAGTAATCAAGTGATGATTAATAATTTTACATATCATGATTCGACATCCCAAGCGAAAGAAATGGTTGAAGTATTGAGGAGTAATACTTTTACAATAAAAAAATATGATGAAACAGCAACTAAACCAGTAGATACTAAACCACGAGATACTTCCAATAGTAATTCAAGACTAAGAGGAGTTACTGCTGAAGGGTTAGATTTTACCTTTTCATCATTTATTACGGAATATAATATAGATGTATTATATGAAGTTGATCAAATAGAACTTATGATTTTACCATATAATTTGGATGCCACTTATCGTGTGGTTGGAAGTCAAAAGTTATCTATTGGTGATAATGTAATCGATATATATGTTACAAGTCCAGATGGCTTATCAACAACATGTTACACACTATATATTAAAAGATTACCCAGAGGTGAACAAGTCTATCATGCGGAGGCTGATGCTACTCTTAAAGATTTGATTATTTCTGGACAAAATATTAATTTCGAAAAAGAAAAAGAAGAGTATACAATTAATATCAATTATGATGTTAATTCTGTTGATATAAATGCTGTCCCAACCGTAGAAGAAGCCAAGGTTACCATTTCTAACTTTTCTGAACTAGAGAATGGGGATGTTATTACTATTACTGTTGAGAGTCAGGATGGAACATCTGTAAAGAAATATTTGATAACTGTTAATAAGGCCCTAGCACCATATGATTATACTAAGATACTAACTCTTGGTGGAATTGGACTACTTGGTTTTATTCTAATAATATTATTTATTAGATCTAGTAAAAAGAGTAAAGAAGACCCTTTATTAAAAATAAAAAAAGATAAACGAAAAATTAATAAGGGACAAAATTTTGATCCAAACGCAGTTCCTGAAGCAACTTCGACTGTTCCAAATCAAGCTGTTCAAACTAATGTTATTAAGGTTGATAGTGCAAATGTGGCTTCCCCAATAATGGTTGATCCGAATGCAGTTGATACTAATTTAAACAAGATTTCATCAAATGTTAATACATTAGATTTAAATAGTACTGCTTTACCAAATGAACTTGCTTCACAAAATACTGGAAATGCATTACCACAAGCTCCAATTAATGCTGACAATTCTATCGTGTCTAGTGAGCAACCGGCACAAGACTTAAATGTTGGAGAAGTAAATCCAATAAATACATTAGATTTAAATGGAACCCCAGTACCAGGAGTTGCTGATGTTAACTCTGTTGAGTCAGCTTCTACTATTAATCCTGTACCAGTGGTAAATGAGGTAGGGCAACAAGCTTCTAATATGGCACCAGTTAATACTCAATCTCAAGTGCTTCCTTTGGATGGTACTCCGCAAGTATCGATACCAGTACCACCAAATGATAATCAAGTTCCATAGAGACTAAAAGAATGATATTTCATTCTTTTTTAGTTGTGTAAATTTAAATAAATGTTATATAATTGAATTAAATAAAGGAGTTGAATCGCATGGCATACTTTTTAGGACTTGATAAAGATGGCGACTTAAACCCGCTTAAAATATACGATATTGAGGGAAATTTAATACCAAATTCTATTCTTAGTCTTGTTGATTTTACAGCTAATTTTAAAGATATAAGAGATTTATGGTACTATTTAAGAGCTACAGGATCTGTTAAAGCTGATGACGAAGGAGAACTGGTATATTTAATTGATAAGGGACAAAGAGGCTCTAAAACTTACAATGTAGTATCAGGAACGAATGGTATTATCTTGCAAGGAAGTCTGCATAATTTTAATCGTTCAGCTATTAGAAAAAGAATGCATGGTAGAGTATATAATTATGATTTTATTGAACATCTTTATGCATTCTATTTAAAAAAGTTTGGTATATATAATGAATCACTTCATCATTTTAAAGATCTTTCTAAAAGTCCATTTGAATTTAGAAAAGCAATTGTCACTTTATTAAAGTACCCTGTTGATGAAGGTACACGTATATATTTATTAAAGATATTAGATATTCTAAATATGGCTGTTGTTAGAGGAAATACTAGATTTTTTGAGAGTAATGAGGTGCAAGAATATTTTGATCTTGTGGATTTAGTTGAAGAATATTTCTCTAAATCTGATAAAGAAACAATCATCCTTAGTAGAGTATTTTTTTCAAAAGTAAAAAATAATTCGATTGCGGCATTAAATCATTTGGCTTTAGTTTATCAAATTATAAATAGCATAAATAAAAATGGTAACTCACGATGTGTACCAAATACTGATAAAATTGATATAGCATCTCATGTCGATAGTTTCTTGGATTTTACTTTTTATAGTTATGATAAACATCGTGGTGCTTTTAGGACTTCTGGTGGAAATAGAAAAGTACAAGAGAGAAATGTCTTTGATTTAGGAATATTTCTATGTGATTATGATGAATATGAGATTTCTCTATATGAATCAATGTCACCACCAACTGGAGAGATTTTAAGTGATGGCGAACATGAAGAATTCCTAGAGGAAGAAGATTTCTTAAGACTTAATACGACTAGTGAAGAACAAGGTATAAAGTTAAGAATTACCGATGGCATGAAGAATTCTGGATTACGAGGATATAATGGATCAATACATTGAAAAATTTTTGGATTATATGCGAGTAGAAAGAAACTATTCCGATCATACTGAGACGAATTATCTACTTGATTTGGAAACTTTTAAACTTTACTTAGAAAAAAAACGTATTAATTTTAAAAGGATTGAATACAAGGATGTTAGCTCATATACCAAGTATTTAAAGGAAGAAAAGGAAGAGAAGAGTACCAGCATTAATCGTCATTTATCGGCTTTAAGAAGTTTCTATAACTTTCTTTTACGAGAACAAGTTGTATCTGATAATCCTCTAAATCTTATAAAGGGACCAAAAAAAGAGAACAAGTTACCTAATTATATGAAATATAATGAATTTGAAGAGATGATTAATTCTTGCGGTGATGATCCATTAGGAATTCGTAATAGGTGTATTCTAGAATTATTATTTGCAACTGGAGCACGAATTGGCGAAATAATAAGAATCGAATTAAAAGATATTGATTTTGGTAATAAAGAGATTAAAGTTTTAGGTAAAGGAAATAAGGAACGCATTTGTTATTTTAATGACCATTGCTATGAAGCTTTAAAAACATATCTTGAAGATTCTCGTCCAAGTTTATTAAAAAATAAAAAAAGTGATCGATTATTTATCAATCACATAGGTGGCAATTTAACCGATAGAGGTATAAGAGATATTCTCGATAACATTATAAAGAAATGTTCTATAAAGATTAAAGTAACTCCTCACACCTTCAGACATACTTTTGCAACGATGTTATTAAACGAGGGATGTGATTTGAAAAGTGTACAAGAACTTCTTGGTCACGTAAATCTAAGTACTACTAGTATATATACGCATTTGAGCAATGACCGAATAAAGAATGTTTATTTGCATACTCATCCAAGAAATAAAAAGTAATTATTGAAAATGTTATCATCTACGTAGTAGCATACACTAGTTACATCATAGTTTTCTTTTATTGACATGTTGATAGCATATGTGACTTCTTCGATGATATTGTTACTATTGATATCGCTTAGTATTGAATTGTTAAAATTAAGTATTAGTGATTTATCTAGGATCTCATAATTAATGAGTTGAGTGTTTTCATTAATATAGCTGATTAGATTTGTTGAATATATAGATGAACTTTTTAGTTCATCTATTATTATTTCTATTTTCTCCTTATCTTCGTTAGAATATTTGGTTACTGGTTTATAATAGATATAATCATTTTTATTAGCTAAGTAATAAATGGTTGTTTCACTAATATTATTCATGGATTTTATATCATATTCTTTGTTGATTTTGAAACTACGATCCAATATTTCTTCAATCTTTTTATTGGTTTTAGGAAGTTTAGATAGGGGAGAGCTATCGACTAAAATTTTTATTCCTTTTACATCCTTAAGTGTGGTTAAGGTGTAGATGATTGCTTCAATCATCTTTTCTTCATATTTAATATCTACAGATAAGAATTCTTTAGAAAAGTCTAATGTAACGATTCCATCTTTGATGTCTGAACTTACAAGCTTCGTTCCTTCAGGAATTATTGCTCTAAAACCTTTTTGAATAGCTATAACTTCTCCAGTATTAATGGTTAAGATTTTAATCATCTCTTTTATCATACTTTTGGTATCTGTAGAGTTATAGCGGTAATCAACTCTGGCCAAGTAATCATCTTCATCTAGAAGATAGATTATTCCAGTATTATTTGAAGTTTTAAAAGCAATTGTATCATTCTTTTTAGGGAATATCATTAAAATAGCAATAATTATTAAGCAGCATATAACTAATGAAAACTTTTTAAATATTTTTCTTTTTAACATAATAACACCTAATAAAATATATGTCTTAAAAACAAAAAAAGTCGCATAATGCGACTTAATTTAAATTTAATTCTCCAAGTTTTACTAATTCGATAACAGCATGATATCTTGTATTGACTTCAAGCTTTTGCATAACATTAGAAATATGATTTCTGACTGTCTTATCACTAATATTTAGCATTGTTGCGATATCTTTTGTAGTGTTATTAGCAATTAAGAGTTTAAATATTTCTTTTTCTCTTGGAGTTAATAATTTAGTATTCATCTTTTTCCTCACTTTCATATATCTAACTATTATATTTTATGTTAAATATAGAGGTAAGTGAGTTATTATTTAAATTTAACAGTGACGTAGTATTCATTTCCAATCTCTTTATTTACTTTAACAATTATATCGTTAGCTAAAGAGTAGGAGTGTTTTTTATTGATTATTGTTATCTTTGCATTATTATCTTTTATTTCAACAAAAGAAGAAACTTGGAAGCTGTCATTAAGCATTTTTTCTAATTTATCTTCTAAAGATTTTGTTGAATTAAGGAATTGTAGTTGTTCGTATGCTTCATTCTTTTCTTCAATAGTTTTGCTGGTATCTAGTAAGATGTTTTGTAAGTTTTTGACATCGGTAAGATGTTCTTCTTCCTTTGTTACTCTCATTGCTGTTAAAACTTCACTTTCTTCGATATTAGTTTCGATATATGATCCATTCTGTTTGTGAGAGAAGACCATATTACTATCATCAGCAGGTATTGCAACATAATATATTGCTAATACTAAGATCTGTCTCTTAGACCCATCTCCGAGCCCACGAGACTCCTGAGCATCTCGTATGCCGTCTTCTGCTTG
>CAMXBB010000002.1 GCA_947179265.1 uncultured Bacillota bacterium | reverse complement strand
CTGTTGAATCTTAATCTGTTAATAAACCATTATAATACTTCCAAGCTAACACTTTGAAAACTCTTTGATTTAAATCGTCCATCGTTATTTCTCCTGAATTAACAGCAGCTAGTATTTCACTATGAGCAGTTGCATAACTTTTTGAAGTAAGCAATACGTGGTTACCCGCTTGATAAGCTTTTAGATATTGTTTGTCATAATTATTTCCAACAGCTTCCATAGATAAGTCATCAGTTATTGCAAGACCTGTGAATTTTAAATCATTAAATAACAAGTCATGAACTTTTTTAGATAAAGATGAAGGATATTCTTTATCAAGAGCTGATACAATATTATGAGAAATCATAACTGCTTCTGCGCCAGCATCGACACCGGCTACAAATGGAACTAAATGTTTATTCCAAAGTTCTTCAAGAGTTGTTTTATCAACAGATGATGAAGTATGAGTATCAGCATTATTTCCATAACCAGGGAAGTGCTTTAGAGAATAACCAACACCAGTTCCCTTGCTAGTATTAACTACAATTTTAGCAAACTCTCCTGTAGTTGTTGCATTTTGTTTTAAAGTTCTTGAATAGATGAAATTTCCAGAATCTGCTATATCAACTACTGGAGCAAAATTCATATTTAATCCAAGACGTTTCAAAACGCTACTCTTTACAGTTATCTCTTGCTTGATTAAATTGAAATTATATCCACTATCATTATATAGATCACTAGGAGATTTAAATGCATTATAAGGTCCACTTGATCTTGAATAAGTTTTAAATATATTTGGATAATCTTGTAATTCATTACTTACTAAATTTGTATTACTTGCAATTCTTGTAACGCTTCCTCCCTCTTCATCTACTGGCATCATTAGAGGTATTTTAGCTTTTGCTTGTAAACCAGAAGTCATCGCTTTTACCTGAGCTTCTGTTTTTCCATTAAATGCATCAGCAAAGAATAATACTCCTCCAACATGATAATTAATAATGGCATCGCTAGCTTGACTTTGAGTAGTTTCTCCATATGACATTACTAATAATTGTCCAACCTTTTCTGAAGTAGTCATAGTTTGTAACTTAGTAAAAGCTTTATCATAATAAGCAGAGAAAATTCCATGATCATTCCATGCATCTGGAAGTTTTTCAAGAAAATCAGAACTTCTAACATCAGAAACTGGCAATATAATAACTGGTCTTACACCACGCCCCTTATTGTTATTTTCCTGAGCAGTCGTCCTAGAAAGTGGATAGTAGAAGCCATCACCACCAACTAGATATACTTTTGAACTAGTTGGTTCTACCCAATATGTCGTATTTAATACCCAACTATAATTAGCATACTTAGGATAATCACATCCATGCATACCACTATCATTAGTAATACAACCAAGAGAGCTTAATTCCGAAGGCGTGATGAATCGACTTGACCCAATATGAAGATTATATAATGAATTTAATTTATCCGCATAAGCACTTACTGCTTGAGTTGCCTCCGCTAGAGTCGTCGCACCATAAACTGGATTCCCTTTATCACCAATAGCTAGTGAATTTTGTTTTCCATATAATGGATCAGTTGTTGAAAGAATTGCTCCATTAGCATCAGAAGCATACTCACTTCCTACATATAAATTATATTTAGCAAATAGTGTATAATTATCGCCATCATAATTTAAAACATAGAAGCATTCATCATCAATACAGATTTCATCTCCTTGTGATTCACCATTTCCACTAACAAAGGTAATATTAGGATTTTTCTCAGTTAAAGAAATCGTTATAACAGGTCTTACACCTCTTTGTTGGGTATCAAGCATACCTGATGTTTCATCAAAGAAACCATCAGCGCCAACAACATAGACCTTTCTACTTTCACTTCCTCCAGTCATCGTCCAATAAGTAAGTCCTGTCACCCAATCAAAATTTGCTGTTAAACAGGTCTTTTGAGAAGAATTATATGTGCATCCTAGATTAATTAAATCATCCCTTGTGGCAAGTTCTCCAGTTAAATTAATACCTGTAATACTTCTTAAATATTCAACATATTCATCAACATATCTCTTTGGATTACTATTAGCATAGGTATTATCTGTTGCATCATTACTATAAGCAACACCACCAATTCTTGGATATCCACCCGTTAAATCTAATCCTAAAGCAGTATAGTGTTGTTTTCCGTATAATTTATCAGACTTCGCAATTGAATAGAAATCATTCGAGTCATTGTAATAATGTCCAACATATAAATTATATTTGGCCATTAGTTTAATTGTACCTTTCTTATCATTGCTTATTGTATAAAAACATTCATCATCAAAGCAATACTCTTCACCGACTTCCAAATCCAATAATGAATCATACTCAGATTCTGCTTCTCCTCTTCCAACACTATTAACCTTCATAGTACATGTATAACTATTTTCATAAGTGTCTTCTGAAGATAAAATGAATGGATCTGTATTTGAACCACTACCACTTAATATCTCTATCTTAGGATCCAAAGTAATAGTTGGTAAAACATATAAAGTATTATTCGAAGTATAATCATTCGGTATAGTATTAAGTGCTCCTTTGTCATCTTGAACAACAAAATTCATAGAGCCATTGTAATATCCAGTTGCAGTTAATGTTAATAAATATCTTCCATAAGTATTTAACCATGATTTAGTACTAGATATCTTATTTGTTCCAGCATATACCATCTCATCTGCTGTCAATGTAGAAATAGGATACTTTAAAGCACCATTTCCTCTATCTGTTTCAGTAACCGTATAGCTGTCATTTTTATTATAATATTTAAAAGAGGGTGATAACTTCTTAGCAATAGGACTAGCTGTTGAAGCTGATTCATATAATGTTAAATGAGTACCATATCCTAATGTTGTAAATTCATCAGTTAAAGTTATATTGCTATAATCATCTAATATAGTTCTATTGCTATATTGAATACTATCCATTAAGTATTTTTCATAATCTGTTCCTAATATATTATTTTCATACCATTTATCTATTTCTTTTTTTAGTGTTGAATCATTAAGATTTTGATGAGCCGCTTCATAGCTTTGGGCATTCAATTTACCATACATATATCCCGCATAAGCATTATTATTATATTTTGTATCAGTCTTTAATCTAATAATAACATCACTTGTTTCTAAACCAAGAGGTGCACCAAATGTTAAACAAGTATTTCCCTGCGGAGTACCATTAAAGATTAATTTTACTCCACCATCTTCAGTTGTTCTTAAAACCTTCCAACACTTTTCAGCAAAGATAACATCATTATCAGCTTTTTCACCATAATAGAAATATACTTTGTTTCCAGAATTTGTATTAGTACTGGTATATACTCCATCAGTATTCTCTATTTCAAAATTAAGATTATCTCCATCACCTATAGATAAATCCTTAACATAGTTATATAGAGTTGTATTTTTAACTCCAGTTCCCGCTTCAACTTTATTTTCATTCTTTGGTAATATAACACCAATATCATCGGTTATTGAAGTTGCAGGATTAATACGAAATTTTCTACTAACAGTGTTACCTTCATCAAATTCAAATAAAGTTCCATCTTTTTTACGAGCCTTACAACTTATTTCAACATCAGCGAAATAATCATTAGATGTATTTCTAAGAGTATATTTTAACATTGCATCACTATGATTAATATCAGAATAAGTAAACGTTATCGATTTACCATCAGCATTAATAATGTTAGATTTTCCAACGTCATTTAAAAAAGCTCTACTAAAATAAACTCTAAAATCTTTATCAGTTGTAGCAAATGAAATCAATCCAAAGAAATCAAGTCGTGAATTTAGAGCAGCAAATCCTACAACAATTGAAAAAACAAGGAATGTTATTCCTAGTTTAATTTTATCAATTCTAAATTTCTTTAGAGATTTTTTCAAGTCAATCACCTTGCTTTTTCTATTTGCTATCTTTGTTTTCTAGATCTGAAGTTGAATTACTTTTCTTCTTTTTTCTTTTCTTTCTCTTCTTTTTAGGTACTTCTTCTGATACTTCTTGACTTAATGTAGTATCCGTTAAAACACTATTTATTTCTTCTTTTTCATCAGATAATTTCTTAATGTTAGTAGATTGTGGATTTACTTTTTCTTTTAATTCTGTTACCTTAACTAAACTCACTACATTATCAGAATCAGCATTATTTTTTTCTATAAATGCTGTTTCTTTTTTTGAGATTTTCTTAGGCTTATTTTCTTGTGTATTTGTCATCTTACCTTTATTATCTAAATCCCTAGCATTCATAATATAAATGTAAGATACCTTAGTATCAATGATATAGAATACTGCTTCCTCTCCTGGAATTGATTCATAAAATAATATTGGTTTTTCAATACTATCTCTAACATTTATTAGATCATCAAATGTATCAATCATTTCTATTCTTAAAGACATCGTATACATTATCTCTTTAGTATTAGTCTTTGTAGATTTCCTACTTATATATGGTCCATAATCTTTAAATATCTTTCTTATTCTTTCTTGATATTTTACTTTAGGATCTCTATTGGCCAAATAGCTTACTATCTCATAAATCATTAACGCTATAGTTAAAATAATTGTTACAATCCCAATTCCAAATAGTATTGGTCGAACAATAGATGTCTTTCCATATTCAAAAACTTGATTTGAATTATTTGTTAAATCATAATTAACCTTAATATCTGTCATGTCCATTTTTAATGGTATTATAAAGCTAACAACAGCTTTATCATTTAATTTATTTTCAAATTTTTCTAAAGTACCTTCTACTTCTACAAATAAACTTACTATTAAATTTGCCTTAGCAGATATTCCATACTCATCAATAAATGAACTTGCTAAATGATTATATTTATTATAATCAATTTTTATTTTTTCAGAAATCGCAAATTTTTTATCTTGAACATTTTTTATTATGCTGTTATCTAAAAGAATCTCTTCTTGTTCAAATACTTTCTTATCGGAACTACCTTCTATTTCAACTTTTGCACTAATATAATATTTATATCCAAGATTAATGTTCTCTACTACATTGAAATTGTAATTAAATGATGCATCAATATAATCTATTAGGTTAGAAATATATACTTTGTCTTTTGGTAAATAAGGTGTTGTATAAAAATTATTTGCTTTAAGATATACATTATAATCCAAGTTAGAACTATCGGAATAGTGCATTACAAATTCTGCTTTTCTCTTAATAGAAAATACACACAGAATAATTGCAGCTATTACAAATAAAATTCCAATAAATGAAATAATAATTATCTGCTTCTTGGTTTTACTCTTCCTAATATTTTTTTTCATATTCTCACACCACCTATAACCATTCATTTAATAAAACTGATGGCCATGCTATCAACATTACTCTAACCTTAACTACCCCAACTATATTCTCTTTTGTTACTATCCAATTATCTTCACTCTTATTGGCATCTCCCTTAGTTATGTATGCCTCGGTGTCTCCATGTGTATTAACCTTAGAATGAATACGATGAACAACAACTACATTATTGTGGCGGAAAGCTATTATGTCTCCAACTTCTAATTTTTCTTTGTTATATCTTTTGTATATTACTGCATCTCCCTTATTAATAGTTCCTGTCATAGATTCGCTACCGATTGCAATCATACAATAAGTAAACTGACATGATACTAAATATACCAATATAACAAATATTGTTAATGATATTAGACTTACTCTTTTTTTATTTCTTCGATCCCTACGAGTTTCCTTCTTATTTTTATTCAAAATGGACTCGATTGCTATGTACATTAAATATGGTAACGCTGCTATAAATACTGTCTCTATAAGTGGATTTACTTTTGGAGTAAATGGAACAACATATATGTACATGTCCATTATTAATCTATACCAATAAGTACCAATATGACCATATTTATAACTAACATAATCTAAAAAGATATGTTTAGTTGCTGTTGGGATTACAAATATCATAAGGAGATTAAATATTTCATAATTGCTTTTAAAATTACATGATTGACCAGTAATTATATAATCAATAATAATATAGTTTAAAATCATAATAATTCTAGCAATTATAGATTTAAAATCCTTTTTTTGATTTTTTAGATTACTCATTAATAAATATCTAATTGCTTCAACTACAAGAATCAATCCAATAAACATTATAATGCTTAATTTAGGTAAATAATTCTTATAGAAAACACTATAATTATTAGAGAAACCATTAAATAATCCAAATAAATATAATATTCCCTGACTTAGTAAGCTTCCTCCAACTATTATGTAATATAGTATTTTATCTCTTTGTTTAATAGGTTTCTTATAATGAATTAATGTCGCTATTAATATAAAGAAACCCAAAACGGAAATAAAAACTGTTACTAGATTAAAACTTCTAAGTACAAAAACGCTAAAGAATAGCAATATAAATAATAAACATTCAAGTATGACTTGAAATTCAATCTTTATCATTTCTATTCACCACTCTTTAACTATTTTCTACTAAACTTTTAATCTTACTCTGCGTCAGCTTTTAACTCACAAGTAATAGTTACTGTTGCTTCTTCATCACTTGAATAAGTTTTGTTTAACTTAACTTCAATTGTTGCAGCTTCTTCAGTTTGTGTTGGAGTAGTTCCAGACATTGCTGCTAGAGTTGTTCCAACTAAACTCTCACTTGGTGTTACTACGATATATGGTAATAACTCTTCATTATCAGCTGTAGTTTTGCAAGAAATACCAGTAAACTTAGCATCGTATTGTCCACGATTTTCTACATAATAGTTTACTGTAACTGTTTCATTAACTACATCTAAAACAGGTGTTGTGAAAGTTAAAGTTTTACCATCAGTAGAAACACTAACAGTTCCTTCTTTATCAAGACTTGAAACTATTGTGGCTTTCTTTGCTTCATCAGTGTCAGCAACAAATCTTAAATTTTTATCAAATTCATCGGCATTACCTTTTAATGTTGCAGTACCATTAAAATATAAAGTCGCACTTACTGCTGCGAATCCAACTACTAGTAATAGTAATGCTACTATTATACCTACCTTTGCATTCTTACCTTTTTTCATTATCTCATCCTCCTCTATTATATAGTATCTTTCATTTTTCGACAAAAGTCAACAAAAAGAGGATAGCATAACTATCCTCTTAATTTAGCATTCATCTTACTTACAACGTCATCAATAATCTTATTGAATACTTGCATTACTTCTTCATCAGATAATGTTTTATTCTCATCTTTGAATGTTAGTTTATAAGCCATAGATTTTTTACCATCTTCAATATCACGATAGATATCAAAGATTTCAACATCAGAAAGTAATCTTCCACCACTCTTCTTTATTGCTGTTTCTAATTCTGAATTAGTGACTTCATTATCAACAATAAATGCAACATCTTTTACCATCTCTGGATATTTATTTGCTTCTTTAAATTTAATAGGTTTTACTGTACTCATTAATGGATTTACAGCAAATTCTGCAACATAGATATCACCTTTTTCGATAGATGGATGTACCTTACCAATAATACCTATTGGTTTTCTATCGAGTAAGATTCTTGCAGAGATTCCTGGATGTAAGTCTTTTATATCTTTATCTACCACAAATTCATAACGATTTTTAAATCCTAGGTAATTTAATATATTTTCAATGATGCCTTTTATTAGATAAAAATCAACTTTAATAGTTGTATTTGACCAACTATTTAAAATATAATTACCATTCATTAATAAGGCACATTTCATAGTTTCTTCATAATCTTTATTATATGTTTTTGCTAATTCATAAATCATGATATCATTTACTTTTCTAGCTTTATTATAATTATAAGTATTTAATAAAGATGGAAGAATTGATGTTCTAATTATTGATTTATCAACACTCATTGGATTAGGTAAAGTGATACATTCCATATCATCATACTTAAACATATTAGCCATTTCTGGACTTGTTAAAGTATAAGTCTTTACTTCATTTAATCCAAGTGCTCTTAGACGTTTTGAAATGTCTTTTCTAATCTTAACATCTGGCGCATAGCATCCTCTTCTAACTTGTACTCTTGGAATCGTTGATACTAGATTTTCATACCCATAGAATCTTCCAATCTCTTCAGCTATATCATTGATATTAGGTTCAACATCTAATCTTCTTCTAGGAATTATTACATGGAACTTTCCATTATTGTAAGTATATTCAAAATCTAATCTCTCAAGTTCAGTTTTAACATCATCATCGCTTATCTCAATTCCAAGTAACTTATTGATATCTTCAGCTATGAAATCAACTTCTTTTAAAGATTTATCAACTTTATCATGTAATACTGTTCCTGATAATACTTCTCCACCTGCATATTTTTCTAAAAGATAACAAGCTCTATCAATTGCTTTCTTGGTATATTCATAGTTTAATCCTTTACCATATCTAATAGATGCTTCACTTCTTAAATCTAATCTATTGGCAGTATTACGTATTGATACTGAATCAAATATAGCAGATTCAATAAGAATAGTAGTTGTTGTGTCCTCTACCTCAGTATTTTCTCCACCCATGACTCCCGCAATACATACTGGTTTATTACCATCAGTTATAACGATATCACTTGACTTTAATACTCGATTTTTGCCATCTAAAGTGATGATTTCTTCACCATCTTTTGCATCTCTTACAAGGATATGATCACCTAGTGAATCATAATCGAAGAAATGCATTGGTTGGCAGTATTCTAACATTACATAATTGGAAATATCTACGACATTATTTATTGAACGCATTCCTGCACTTTTTAATCTCTTTTTGATAAAGTCTGGTGATTCACCAACTTTAACATTTTTAACCATCTTAGCCATATAATAAGGACACTTATCAGTTTTAACTTCTAGTTTGAAATGATCATTTATATCATCTTTGATTTCTTTATAATCAGCTTCAGGTAATTTTACTTTCTTATTTAAAACAGTTGCAACTTCATAAGCAAATCCAATATGATAATAAACATCATTATTACGTCTTTTGTGATTATCTAAATCATAAATCGTATCATCTAACCCTAAATACTCCAAAGGATCATTACCAACTATAGCATCACTACCAAGTTCAGTTATACCTGCAGCATAAGTTTCTTCAGTCTTCTCTTCTAACCCTAATTCAAATTTAGCACAGATCATACCATTAGATTCAACACCTCTAATCTTACCAGCCTTTATTTCAAAATCACCTGGAAGAACAGCTCCTGGAAGTGCTACTATAACCTTAATACCTGCACGAACATTAGATGCTCCACATACTATTTGACGTACTTCAGTACCATCATTAACCTTACATACATTTAAATGATCACTATCTGGATGTGGATAACATTCCACTACTTCACCAATTACTAAATGATCGATATGATTAGTTATAACGCCTTCAACATTTAACCCACCTTTAGTAACTTTAACTGCTAATTCTTTTAAATCTTCACCTTCAAGGTCAACGTAATCCTTGACCCAATTCATACTTATCATTATTCTTCACCATCCCTTCTATCAAAATTTGCTATTTCTCTTAAATCAGTATTATAGAATGTTCTTATATCATTAATTCCATACTTTAACATAGCACATCTCTCAGCACCAAATCCAAATGCGAATCCGCTCCATTCGTCTGGATCATATCCACAGTTTCTTAAAACATTTGGATGCACCATTCCAGCACCACTTATAGTAATCCAACCAGTATTTTTGCATAATGAACATCCCTTACCATGACACGCAAAACATGAAATATCAGTCTCAACACTTGGTTCTGTAAATTGATAATATGAAGGGCGGAATCTTGTAACACAATCTGGTCCGAATAATTTTTTTGCTATCGTATCAAATGTTCCCTTTAAGTCACATAGAGATATATTTTTATCTACAAGTAATCCCTCAATTTGCATGAATTGATGTGAATGTGTTGCATCATCATCATCTCTTCTATAAGTCTTACCTGGACATATCATTCTTACTGGTTCACTACCTTGATATTTAAGCATTGTTCTAACTTGAACAGGAGATGTTTGACTTCTAAGTAAAATCTCATCACCCTTAATATAGAAGGTATCTTGAGCATCTCTTGCTGCATGTCCCTTTGGAATATTTAGTAATTCAAAATTATATCTATCCTCTTCAACTTCTGGTCCATCAACAACATCATATCCCATTGACATAAATACTTCTTCTACTTCTTCAATAACCTTCTCCAAAATATTTGGAGCACCACAAGGTATCTTAGTTGATGGTAAACTAATATCGATTACTTCACTATTTAATTTTTCATTTAAAATAGCATCCTTTATCTCCCTAGTTTTAGCATCAATAATCTCTGTTACCTCAGTCTTTAAAGTATTAGATATCATACCAACTTCTTTTCTTTCTTCAACTGAGTAATCTCGCATGTTCTTTGTAAGTTCAGTCACTCTTCCAGACTTACCAATATATTTAGCTTTTAATTCTACTAATTCTTGTTCAGAACTTATAGACTTAATCTCTTCAAGTAAGTCACTTTTAATTTTTTCTGCTAACTCTTTCATATTATCCCTCTTTCTAAATAAAAAAAGCCATGAATCTAAGGACGAGATATACCCGTGGTACCACCTTAGTTCATGACTTACATGCACTTATTATCTTAACGCGATTACACGATTGATACTCCTATGTGTGAAATTCATCATATAATTTTAATTAGGATACTTTCAGCCGGTGATATCCATTCTCTAAAATTTCCTTATATGACTACTAAAACATAATCACTGCATCACTAAGTCATATTTTATAACGAAATATTTATTAAGTCAACAAAAAAACTTGCTATGCAAGTTTCTTATAATACTACTAGTACTGCAACAACTAATATCAATACTAATAATATGAATTTCCATATGAATTTAAACCATTCAGAATATTTTACATCTAGCATAGATAGTCCAGTAATCAATACTAAACTTGATGGAGCGATCATTGATATAAAACCAAAACCGCTTTGTAATGCTAATGCTACATTATCAATATTTTGAAGAGATGTATATGCTGTTGAAGTATATCTTAACATATAGTTAAAGTCTGGAGTAAATAATCCATTAACTATACCACAAGCTAATACATAAAGAACGTCAGTTCCTTCTTTAAGTATTCCATTAATTAAGTTTGCAATTGTTGGATATGCTCCGGAAAATAATGTAATACCAAAGATCATTAATACCATTCCTAATGTAGGGACTATTCTTTTAACTCCCTCAGAGAATTCATCTATTAAATCATCAAATGATACAGAATAAATAATCTTAATTAGCATAGCTCCGATTAGCATAACAACTGAAACTGTAAGTAAATCCCATGATCCAAATTCAAGCATTGTATTACCTAATACATATTGGAATATAGGAGTATCAAATAGAGTTGCTGTTGTAATACTTTCATATACTTCACTGAATAAAGTTACTTCAAAACAATCTTTCCAAGGTATTACTCCTAACACTATACTACCTAAAATTACAAATAACATTATTGCAATAGGTGCTGTTTTTACTCTCTTTAATGATTTTTTATCCATTTCAGCTAGTGCACTACTTGTAAATGGATCTTTTAAAATCTTTTCTTCAGCAGTTTCCTTACTACACTTTCTCCAAATAAAATAAGCAAGTAATAGTAATGAGATACCAAATAGAATCATTATTGGATATTTTTGATAACCATATTTGATTCCCAATCCATATTGTGCAGGAGCTTTTGATAATTCTCCAACTATTCTTCCAGAATATGATGAAGCTAAAATACCAATTAAAACTCCACCAAATGTTGATGCAACACCAACTGTTTTATCCACCTTTAACTTACTTAAAATAGTAACAAAGAATGGAATTAATGCTATTGCTACAAAATAATCTGTAACTACTCCTGCAAATGCTGCTAATAGAATCATTACTATAATAGCAAATAAAGCAGGAACATTACTAAATTTCTTAGCAATATTATCTGTTAGTTTTTGATAAGCTGGAATTGATCCTAAGAACTTATAAAAACCTGCTGCAACAATTAATATAATAAAGTGAGTTGTGAAATAATATATACCATACATTGAAAATGCTAAGAAGTCTGAAAGACCAATTCTCATCATCTCATCATTGATAAATTGTCCACCTTGATATAGACCAATTTCCATAACCCAAGTTAATAATGCAGCTACAATCATGAATATTCCAACTATTTTGAATAGTTCATGCTTTTGAAAAAACTTTGTCTTTTCTCTTTTCTTCATATTTAACCTCCTATAACAATTATACCATATTTATCAAAATGTAAAGATTTTTTTTAAATAAAAAAGGCATATAATGCCTTTTATTTGCCTTTAATGAAATCTTGATAACTTGATGCTACATATTCTAACCTTTTTACTGTAGGGTCATTTCTTTGAATCATTCCCTTTAAATCTTCAGGGATATCCCTTTTATAACCAGCTTCTGTTATCAATGAGATTAGTTTATCAGGATTATATCCATAAAATGGAGTTGGAATCAAGATATTATGTAATCTAAATAAAGTCTTACGATATTCTTCAAAATCAGGAGTTTTAAAGAAAATTGAAGTTTCAACGTGTTTTATCACTCCTAAAATCTTTTTTAACTCAAATAACGCTATTTTACTAGGTTGATGAAATCCTGCATAATTTAATCCATAACCAAGATCAGTCATAGAACTTGGAAGTTCGTGTGACATAATACAACAATTTTTACTTTGTTGGTGCACTTGATAATAATCTATACTTGTAACTGGTAATTCTTCATCTGCTGGAAAGAATACTAATTGTTCTGTCATACCAGTCAACCTACTATCTTTCCTCACTCCATGAACTCCAGACCCAAAGTCTAAACTAAGATCATAACAACTCTCTTCTGTATAGAATTGAACTACATGGCCATTTTCGTCTACAATTAATCGGTATGGATTTAATTCACCATTTTCATATGCTACTATTACAAATGCATTATCATGACTTGTAACCATGTATCTTGTACCTTCATAATCTACAAAACATAGATCAAATAAATAATTTACATAAGGAATTAATGAGTCAAGATACCATTTTATATCAGAATATTTTTCATTATTTACTCGAGAAATTTTTATATCGCCCATAAAACCACCAATCTTTTTGATTACTTATATTAGCACATTTTTTGAATAAATCAATATATTTATCATAATATTTAATGAGGTGATTATTTTGAACGGATCATATTATCCAAATCCAACATTCCCAACTAATATGGGATCATATCCTGATAGTTCAAATGAAGTAAATAGTACAATGCCAATGGAACAAAGTTACATTGAAAACATTTTAAGGTTAAATAAAGGAAAAAAGGTTAAAGTATTTGCAGCTTATCCCGATAGTAATGACTGGAGAGATCGTATTTATGATGGAATAATAGAAGAAGCAGGTAAAGATCACTTAATCATGATGAGTCCCGCAACTAATGATTGGTATTTAATTCCACTTATATATGTTAACTGGGTAGAATTTGAAGAAAAAATCAATTATGTTAAATTATATTAAGGAAATATTTTAGATTGTTTTCTTCTGCACCTAGAGTTGTTTTATGAAAATGTCCTGGATAAAGGACTATTTCTTTTGGATAAGTTAGAATCTTTTTTATACTTTCTTTCATATCATATGGACTAGCTCCAGCTAAATCAGTTCTACCAATCCCACCTTTGAAAATAAAATCTCCAACAAACATAACATTTTCTTCTTTAAAATAAATGGATATCGAATCATCCAGATGACCCGGAGTATGAATAACTTCAAAGTAAAAATTTTCAATACTATTTTTACCTTCTGCTAGATTGTTAACGTTAAATAATGGACAACGATATTTGTTAAGAATATCCATCATTGCACCAGTATGGTCATCATGAGAATGAGTTATAACGATTCCCACAACTTTTTTATCGATATTAGATAATATTTTACTCGATTCAGCTCCTGGATCAATTATAAGAACATTATCTCCTTTTTCTAATATATAGCAATTAGTCCTAAGTTCACCAACTACAACAATCTTAATATTCATATGAAACACTCCTTTTCTTAACCAAATATAAATGATATAATTAATGTGGTGATAATATGCAAACAATCATAATTGTCTTATTAACAATAATTATAGTTTTATCTATATTAGCTACTATCTATATATCATTATATAACAAACTTCAGTTTTCTAAAATAAGAATTGAAGAAGCACAAAAGATAATAGTTGACGAACTACAAAATCGTTATAATCTAATTCAAAGCAGTAAGAAAACCATTGAAAAAAATACTAAAATGGATTTAAGTATGTTTGATGAATTAGAGAAATTTAAAAATAGCAATACATCTTCTTATGATTTCGACAAAAAAATAACATCTGTATTAGTTACTATTGAAATCATAAAAAATGATTATCCTAAGATAGATGAGAAAAAAGAATTTAAAGAGATTTTAAGAAAAATAGATGAATCAAATACCAAGATTGATGCTGCAAAATCATTTTATAACAAGCATAATTCAAGACTAGTTTCGCTTATTAAAGCATTTCCTTCAAATGTTGTTGCTTCTATTCATGGAATAGAAATTCAACCATTCTATGAAGCTAAAGAAATATTTAATGAAATCGATGATGGTATAAAAATATAAAAAGTTCATAATTAATATGAACTTTTTTATTTATTCAAATCCCATTCTATTGGAGATATTCCATTTTTAATTAAGAAATTATTACTTTTAGAAAAAGGTCTACTTCCAAAGAAACCATTTCTTGCACTGAAAGGAGATGGATGCGCAGAAGTAATAACCATATGTTTTGGATTAGTAATAAAAACTTTTTTCGACTTAGCAAAATTTCCCCAAAGAATAAATACGATTGGTTCTTCCTTAGCATTTAATACTTTAATAATATAATCAGTAAATCGATACCATCCCAAATCCTTATGAGAATTAGGAGTATCTTTAACGACAGTTAAGGAACTATTTAATAGAAGAACTCCACTCTTAGCCCATTTGGTTAAGTCTCCATTCTCCGGTTCAACTATGCCTAAATCATCAAATATCTCCTTATAAATATTTTTTAAACTAGGAGGTAATTTTATTCCCTCTTGAACAGAAAATGAAAGTCCGTGAGCTTCTCCATCACCATGATAAGGGTCTTGTCCCATAATAACAACTTTTACATCCTTATATGGAGTTAGCTTTAAGGCATTAAATAAATTTTCTCTTTCTGGATATATCGTTTTAGTGCGATATTCATTTTCAACAATATCCATAAATTTTTTAAAGCCTTCACTTTTCCATATTACTTCTAATTTTTGATCCCAATCATTTCCTATCATATTAACACCTCATTTATGATATGATTCATTATTCAATATTTTAAATGAACGATATATTTGTTCTAATAGTACTCCTCTAAATAATCCGTGAGGATATGTATTCTTGCCAAAAGATAAACGATACTTAGAAAGTGCTAAAACCTTATCATCAATTCCATTAGATCCACCAATTATAAATGTTATATTAGCAAACTTTGCTAACCACTCATCAATTGATGATGCTAATTCCATAGAACTTAAGTTAGTTCCATTTATCTCCATAGTGACGATATAATCGCTAGGTCTTAAATGTTTTAAAATCAATTCTCCCTCAGTCTTAGTATCACTATCTTTTAATTCTACAATTTCTATCTTATGATATTTATTTATTCTTTTATAGTAATCATTTATCAATAAAGATAAATATTCCTCTTTTATCTTACCTACACAAATAATCCTAATCATACTTCTATACAATCTACTCTTTCTCTTTGCTTTGCAACTATTATATTATCAAATTCAACATCATTATCTCTTAGACACTCACTTACTCTATTAAGAGCAATATCTGGATCATTATTTTCTTTTGATAAGTGAGCTAATACAACCTCTTTTGTTTTTGGACCAATCAACTTACTTAAGTAGAATCCTGCTTGATCATTAGATAAGTGCCCTAGATCACTAGCAATTCTATTTCTAAGCCATGCTGGATATTTACTATGCATCAATAATTCAGGATCATGATTGCTTTCAAAAACATATATTGAATGATTCTTAAGCTTATCAAATAACTTATAATTTATATATCCTGTATCTGTTACATATACGAAAGATGAATCTCCTTCTTTAATTATGTATCCTCTACTACCTGGAGCATCATGACTAGTATTAAATGGTTCGATAATTAAATCATCAAATACTAATTCACCAGAATCAAAACACAAATTCTTATAATCACTTAGGAAATCCAAATCAACCATCATCTTCTCATCTAAAAAAACAAATGGTTCATTTTTTTTAAAGAAAGTCTTCATAGCTCCTGTATGATCACTATGGGTATGAGTTATTAAAACATAATCAATGTCACTAGGTTGAATACCTAATTCACCTAACATAGTAGTAATATATTTATTATTCATACCCAAATCAATCAATATCTTTTTGTTCTTAGTTTGAATTAATGTGGAATTACCTTCTGATCCACTTGCTAATACTGATACTAACATGTGAATATCGTCTTACATGGGTCAACAGCTTTACTATTCATACTATAAGGTGGAGCTCCAGTAAATACGGCTAAGTGTAAATGTGTTCCATATGAATTACCTGTATTTCCCATCTTTCCAACTTGTTGACCCTTTTTAACCTTTTGTCCTTCCTTAACTAATATCTTGGATAGATGCATGTAGATTGTATAATAGTTATTACCATGATCAATATAAACTGCAATTCCTGTAGAAGCCTTCGTATTATAATTTGTACGATATACTGTACCATCATGAACAGCAAATATAGGTGAACCATGTCCTGTTCCATAAATATCTATTCCATCATGATGTTTTCCCCAACGCCATTCAAATCTAGTACCAATTGTAAATGGAACTAGAGTTGGCCAAAAATAATCATCATTTCCAAGTGTTGTATTATAATGTGTACTACCAGATCCTTCTTTAGTACCAACGGTAATGACTTCGTTTACAACTGGAGATATAGTTTCACTACTAGTTATTTGCAATGATTGAATTTCTCCGTTAATATAACGAATCTCTTGAGTTATTTTTGATTGACCTTTTTGTCCTTTTGTTGTTACTGCCTTATAACTCTTTGGTTTAGTATCATCTGATTTATATTCAGTTGTATAAGCAATATCTACTTTTCTAACATCTGTCTTACGATATACAACATTTACCAATGGATTTATAAGACCTATATTAATCTTTTCGCCCTCAGCTAATAAGACATTTGCTGATTTATATTGAGGATTTGCTATAAGTAATTCTTCAATATTCAACTGATTAGCAGTAGCTATGGCTTGTAAATTCTCACCAACTTGAGTAGTATATGTTTTTTGATTTGCTAGAGTACCATATAATAGATATCTTGATAATGAACTTACATCATCAAAAATATACTCCTCTGTCGAAATCAAGTCCTTTTTAACGGTTATCGTATCATCAAAATAGATTGAATTGATAATCTCTCCAGTATCTTCGATTTCAATTTGGGTTCCTTTATTATATTTATCAACATTTTCTTCACCAATAAACGCTGCTGCTACATTATAAAGTGCATCTTTTATCAACGATTTTTCTAATAAGTATACTTTCTTTACTCCCTCAGGATGTTTTTGAGTTCCATCTTCATATAAAGTTTCTGGATTATAAGTAATTGTAACTGTGTAACCATCTATAGTAAAAGGTTCTACATCCTTAATGCTATCATAAATTGATTCTTCAGAAACCATTTCAGTTTCATAAGTATACACTTTTTTTATATCTAAGCCATTTGGTGGATATACTTTACTTACATTATATCTTTTCTTAAGAGCTTCTTGTTCTCTATCTATCAAACTTAAAAAATCATCTTTTGATTTGATTAAACCAATTTTCTCGCCATCTAAATATACTTGGTATGCTTCAATTGGATCCCCAAGCACTCTATTATCCATCCCAGCAAAAAATAATACTGCTGAGACAACAATTAAAATCAATAATCCCCATATTCTTTCTTTCATATTATCACCTAATTCTCTTGAGCAGTTTTTACGTAATTGGCGAAATTACTGATGTTCTTTTGGAACAACAATTCAATTGTTCCCGTAGCACCATTACGATGTTTACCAATTATCAATTCAGAAATCGAAACACTGCTTTCTTCGATTTGACCTGCTGGTTTATTATAGTAATCATCACGATAAAGGAATGATACTATATCAGCATCTTGCTCGATTGATCCTGATTCACGTAAGTCAGACATTATAGGTCTTTTATTTTCTCTTCCTTCAACACTACGTGATAATTGCGCTAATGCAACTACTGGTACACCAAGTTCCATAGCCATTGTCTTAAGTCCACGAGATATATCTGATACCTCTTGTTGACGATTATTTCCATATCCAGGTCCACCACTAATAAGTTGTAAGTAATCTATTACAACAAGTCCCAGTCCACTTCCTTGACTATGTAACTTTCGACATTTAGATCTTATCTCACCAATTGTAATACCTGGAGTATCTTCAAAATATAATGGAGCATCTTTAAGTTCACTCATGGCTTCCTTGGCATGTTTCCAATCATCATTGGTAAGCTTACCAGTCTTTAAAACACTACCTTCAACTCCACCAACAGCAGATATCATACGAAACATCAATTGTTCAGCGCTCATCTCTAAGTTAAATATAGCTACACTTTTACCAGATGATAATGCGGCATTAACTGCTATATTTAAAGCAAATGCTGTTTTTCCCATTGCTGGTCTTGCAGCTATAATTATTAATTCATTTGGATGAAAACCACTAGTCATATTATCTAAATCATAAAAGCCCGTAGCAATTCCTGTTATATCACTACCTCTTTTAGATAAGGCAAGTAATTGCTCATTAGCTGATGCAACTACTTGAGCACTAGTTTTAAAAGCCCCAGTCTTTCTTGTCTTAGTTACTTCAAATATTTGTTTCTCAGCAGCTTCAACAATGCTACTTGCATCATGAGCTTCATCTCTAGCATTATTCTCTATTTTTTCACATACTGAAATTAGATTTCTTCTTAAAGCTTTTTCTCTAATTATTGAAATATATGAATCAACATTGGATGCTGAGACTACTGAATCAATAACCTCACTTAGATATTCCACTCCATCAATAGCATTTATTGGAGTTACTTTTTCAATCTCATTTTTTAAAATAGTAGCATCCATCGTCTCATGTCTGGCTTGAAGTTCCTTCATAGCATTAAAAATAATACCATTTTTTTTCTCAAAGAACATATCGGCATTTAATTCTTCACAAATCTTCTCTAATGCTGTACTAGACAAGAATCCACAACCTAAAACAGCCATTTCTGCTTCTAGATTTTTAGGATCACTTTTTCTACTTTCATTCATGAAAAACACTTCCTTACTCTGCCATTACTTTTAAATCACACACAACCTTTTTATGCAAGCTTACTTTTACGATATGAGTTCCTAGTGAATCAATTGGATGATCACTTTCTATTTTTTTCTTATCGATATCATAACCTAATTTCTTTAATTCATCTGATATTTGTTTACTAGAAATAGTTCCAAACATTCTTCCATCGTTACTTGTTTTAACTTTAAATTTAACTGTAACATTAGATAGCTTCTTTTTTATTTCTTCACATTCTTTAATTAGAGCTTCTTCTTCCATAGCTCTATTATTCAAATCTCTTTCTAACTTTTTCTTATTAGCATCGTTATATGGAACTGCTAATCCTTTATTAATTAAGAAGTTATTTGCATATCCATCAGATACATCTATAACTTGATCTTTTTTACCTTGTTTTTTTACATCTGTAAGCAAAATTACTTTCATATTTTTCACTCGCTTTCTTTAAAATATTATATCAAATAAACATTCAAAATGCATTAAAAAAGATGAATAGCTGAGTACTCATCTTTGGTCATTATTTTACAAATGGAATTAATCCCATAAAACGTGCTCTTTTAATTTGTTGAGCTATATGTCTTTGATGTTTTGCACATGCTCCAGTCATACGTCTAGGCATTATTTTACCTTTTTCATTAATGTATTTAGAAACAATAGCTACATCTTTATAATCTACGCTTTTACCAGCGCACATTTGACAAATTTTCTTTTTCTTTCTATAAAATTCAGCCATTTTATTCATTCCTTTCTAAAATGGTAAATCATCATCACTTAAAACTACTTCTGAGCCTAAATCTTTAAATGGATCTTCTTCTAAATTAGTAGGTTGTGCTTGTTGATCTCCCATACTATAATCTGGCATTGAATCTGTGAATTCAGATCCTCCACCATTTTTACTACTTAAGAATCTAACATTGTCTGCTACAACATCAGTAGTATATCTTGTACTTCCATCTTGAGCTTGATAGCTACCTGTTTGGATTCTACCAACTACACCAACCATAGAACCTTTCTTACAATACTTACTAACATTTTCTGCTTGATTTCTCCAAACAACAATATTAATAAAATCTGTATGAGGTTCTCCATTAGCTCCTGGTCTTCCATCTACTGCTATACTAAATCTACAATTAGATACACCAGTAGAAGTAGTTCTAAGCTCTGGATCTCTTGTTAATCTTCCAACTAAACATACATTATTCATATTTTATTCCTCATCTAATGAAATAATCATATGTCTTATGATATTTTCATCAATCTTTGCTTTACGATCTAGTTCTGCAACTAATTCGTTGTTAGCATTGAAATTAAATACATAGTAAAATCCTGTGATTTCTTTGTTAATTGGATAAGCTAACTTTTTATTACCGATTTCTTTTTCTTCAGTCAATTCACCCTTCATAGAAGTAATAACTGATTTTAGGTTTTCAGCAACACTTTTAATTGCTCCCTCATCAATAGTAGTTTTAACTATGAACATCATTTCGTATTTGTTCATCATAACACCTCCTTATGGTCTATTCGGCTTAAGATTTCCTTAAGCAAGGAGCTTTCGCTCTAGGCGTATTATAACACCTTAGGTATTCTTTGTAAACAATAAAAAACCATATTATATATTATTTACGAATAGAAAAAGATAGACATAAAAGTCTGCCTATCTATTTATTATTTTCTAATATTTCTTTTACTTCTTCAATAGTTAAACCATAAGACTCAGCTATTTTTTCATCAGAAATACCATTCATGGATAAAACCTTAATACTATTGATACGTTCTTGTTCGATGCCTTGTTCAATACCTTCTGCTATTCCTTCTTTTCTTGCAGAATTAACCATCATTTTTTGACTTTGCTCAGCATCATATTCAAATCTAAAGTTCTCATCCATATTTAATCTCTCCAATTCATGAATTATCTCTTTATCTTCATCATTGTCTACAACACTTTTCATTTCTTCTATTGTATTACATGAAAATAACCATAAGAATTTCTTGTGTTCATTACATTCATTATAATTCATCTTATGGAGATTTGGAAGAAGAAATTCGTAAGATTCAATGTCTTCTTTGGTCATATTATGTAACTCGTCTTTAAAGCGATAATTTAAAAGTAAATCATCCATATTTTTTAGCTTTGATGGAACATAGTTTGCAAATAATATAAGTGTTGTTTTTACATTTTTATATTCTTCTCCACTTTTACTATGTGTTCCAGCTACACTATATAAATATCCATAGTCCTTTATCTCATTATAATCATGATAAAATTGTTCCATTTCAATTATTACAAAATGATCTTCACCCTTAAATACTAAATCCATTCGCTTATCTTTAATCGTCTTAGTTCCTGTATTTATTTCATTATTGATAAGTTCATAATTTGATAGATTGATATTTGTATAATGCTTTATTGCTCTTATCATTCTTCTTTGAAATATCTCGTGTTTAAACATATATTTAAACGTTGTATCTGATACTAGTAAACTATCTTCTTTCATATTTTTATTCTCCTTTCATAATACATGTACAGGAGAAAATCTTAAATTACTTTTAATTTAAAAAAACTTTATTCAAAATGAATAAAGTTTACTTAGTTACATTAAATCTAAAATATACGATATCGCCATCTTGCATTAGATAATCTTTACCTTCTAATCTTACCTTACCAGCTTCTTTTACTCTTAGTTCAGAACCATACTCAAATAGATCATCATATCCAATTACTTCGGCTTTAATAAATCCTTTTTCAAAATCAGTATGTATTATTCCAGCACATTCAGGTGCTTTCATTCCTTTTTTAAAAGTCCACGCACGACACTCATCGATACCAGATGTAAAGAATGTTGCTAAGCCTAATAAGTCATAAGTTGCAAATATTAGCTTATCTAATCCACTATTTTTAATACCTAAGTCTTCCATAAATAGTGTTCGATCTTCATCTGCCATATCAGCAAGCTCCGCTTCAATCTTAGCACACATTACGATAACTCTAGCATTCTCGTTTTTAGCATATTCGGATACCTTATCAGTATATTCATTTCTACCAACTGCAATTGTTTCTTCAGATACGTTTGCAGCATAGATGATTGGTTTATAAGTTATTAAAGAGAAGTTCTTTAATATTACCTTTTCTTGATCATCAAATTCTACTAGACGAAGAGGTATATTTTTTTCTAATGCATCAATACATTTCTTCATAGTATTAATTTCAAGTAATTCTTGCTTATCCTTAGTCATCGTTACTTTCTTACCTAACTTATTTAATCTATTTTGCACTACTTCTAAATCAGCAAGTATTAATTCGACATTGATAATTTCGATATCTCTGATTGGATCAACTCCACCTTCAACATGGGTAATATCCTTATCATCAAAACATCTTACTACTTCAACTATAGCATCCACTTCTCTAATATGGCTTAAGAACTTATTACCTAATCCTTCACCATTACTAGCACCCTTTACTAATCCAGCTATATCGATAAACTCATAAGCAGTTGGTACTAAACTCTTTGGTTGATATAAATTATTTAAGTAATCCAATCTTTTATCAGGTACTGTTACTACACCAACATTTGGATCAATAGTAGCGAACGGATAATTTGCTGCTAAGATATTTTTTTTAGTTATAGCGTTAAATAAAGTTGATTTACCAACATTAGGTAATCCTACTATACCAGCTTTTAATGACATATACATTCCTCTTTTCACTGACTATTATACATTAAAAAAAAGGATTAGTACACTAATCCTTTAAAGTAATTGATACTTCTTTTTCTTTATTATCTCTAATATAAGTTATTTTAATAGTATCCCCAATATCATATCTATA
>CAMXBB010000001.1 GCA_947179265.1 uncultured Bacillota bacterium | reverse complement strand
GATAGAAAGTACTCATACTAATACTTAAGATATTTATTTAATTCTAATAAGAACTCTTCACTTGATAATTTACTCAAATATTTATCAAAAGCTAAAGGAGAATCCGTAATATCATTCTTCATCCATTCTTCCTTTTTATAACTATTCATTTCATCAATTGATGAAAATTTTACCTCTACCCTTATAAATCCATCATATTTTCCTAAATATTTTTTTATCGAAACTCGTTCATCCTTCATATATAGATAACTATCTCTAATTATTTCTGAATACGCTTCCTTTTTTAATTTTTCAAATTCACTTTCAGAAATAGTTATCTTTTCTATTAAAACATTATCACTATCTAAGATTTCTTTTTCTAAAATATTATTCTTCTTTTGAATTCTTAAATTATCATTTATATAATATCTTTCATATCTTATAGGTTCACTAATATCTAATTCTTCCAATGAAGAAATAATAAATCTTTTAGTTAAGTGCATAACAAATCACTCCCAATACTTATACTTTAATTATACTAGATATGATAGTTAAGTACAATTAAACTAAGAAAAAAAGACTTAAAAGTCTTCCTATCAACACTATAAACAGAATAACTTCATAGATATAGCATTTGTTATATTAATCTTGTTTTTTAAATGTTTCTTCAAACATTTGCAGTTTTTTTTCTCTACCAACGTCAATATTGTTATCGGGATTAACCTCTCGTAAACCTTTATGTACAAAATCAGCAAAAGTTAATGATAGTAATCTATCTGCAGATAAATCATAATATAATCCATCAACATTATATTGCATCGATGAAAATAGATCATCTGCAGTCCATAAATCAATAGAGGTATCATTATAAGTAAATTTCATCCCACCAAAACGGTTAAAGGAATAAGTAATGCCAAATCTTTCTAAAACTTTTAAGACCCATTCCTTATGCTCATTACCAACTACAATAAAATCTAAGTCTTTCGGTGCTTTAGCCATCATTAGATCTCTAATTGAACCTCCAACTAAATATACTGGGGCCAAATGAGCTATTACATAAGCTGGATAAAATTTATCTTTAATATATCTTTTTAAACGCATCTCTAAGGACAAATCCTCAGTAAATTCATCGATTCCTTCATTATACTTAACACTACATTTCATATATTCACCTATATTTCTATATTACTTTGAAGCTCACTCAATGACTTAGACATCTTTATCGTCTTTTCATCAATGCTAATCAACTTATTATCAACAGCAACATAATGAGTAATCTCCAAATCTTTCAAAGCCATAGCTTTTCTTATCTCACTTTCAATATAATGTAATTGAACGCAATGTGGTGATTTATCAACAGATGCAAATATTAATTTTCTAACATTAACTCTACATAACATTCCAACTATTTTGGTAATCGCCATATTAAGATGCGTACTCTCTAAGCAAACATCATAGATATTATCAGAAATCTTCTTTAATTCTTCATAAGCAAAGGGTTGCATTCTTGGGAAACAACTTCCAACAATAATCATAGCATCTTCAATATCATAGCAATTGGTTTTCATCAAATCCTTCATAGTTAATCTCCTTTCAATTCATTACGACGTTTTTCACATAATTCATGATTATAATCATCAATATTCGCTGATAATATCATCATCAAGTCATCATATAAAGTATCATAAATGCTATAGGCAAGCTTACATGCTTTACCAACATTCATGCTACTCATGTCTAAAAATTCATCATAATCTCTTTCTTTATCAATAACATCCCACGAAACATTAGTATATTTATTCTTAATTGATTCACTTATCAATCTAAGACATGATGATATTTCTTCGATATAATCAATTAGGATATTCATTTCTAAATTATCATAAAAGAACTTTTCATCATGATTACTTGTGACAATTTTTAATTCAAGTAATCGTATAATAATTTTTTCAATGGCTTCTAAATCACTTTTACTCATCATACTGGCTCACTCCTAAAATATTGCATTTTTAATAATTGTAATATATCAAATATAACTAAATGTAGCAACAAAAAAAGATTGAAAGATCAATCTTTTAAGATATATCAAATGGAAGCAACTCCCAAGATCCTTTGTATTTTAATACAGTTACTTTCTCTTCTCCATCTTTAGTATCTCCATCCTTATTTTTAGCAGTTAATTTGATAGTAAATACTATAGCTTCAGAAACATCCTTGACATCAATTCCATAATATTCCAATGAAGAAGAATTATCTTCTATCTCTTCTTTAGTTAATACTTTCTCATCACTATTAACACTAACTGATTCAATCGAAATCTCTAACTCTTTTAAAGTATCAAATTGTTCTTTTAAAGTTCCTTCCAAATCAAAATCATCTGTATTTGATTTATCTACTACATCCTTAGGTAATAGATTAACTATTGCTTTGGCATCAAGGTTCTTATAGGCTTTAGCGTACTTTTCAGCAACTCCTCTTGCTCCTCCGCCACCAAGCAAGTTTAACAAGATAATTACCACAGCAAGAGCTGCAACAACTCCACCAATAATCATTATAAGTTTCTTGTCTGGTCCTTTCTTATCACCAACATTTTTTTGAGTAGATTCTGCATTAACATAGTTACCAAAAGCATCAACAGTCATATTATCTTTATTGTTTCCGCTATTTTCTGCATTAGTTACTGCATTATTTTCATCATTACTCATACTTTCACTTCCTATCTATAGATAAATAATATTATAAATCTAAATAATATTCAATTGAAATATGAAAATTATATGAAAAAGATTAACCTTTTTACATAAAAAAAGAGATTATATCTCTTCTTACTTTTTATATTCAATAAAATACCAGTTTTTATCAATTTCTTTGATTTCAAGTTCTTCTTTAATATTTAAAAGGTCATTAAAGCTTGATTTTTCATGATTAGTATAGATTAACATTGCACTCTTAAAAGGCATTTTCTCCGATACATAAAAACCAACTGTTAGGTAATCATCATCATGATCATATACATGAATTCTTCTATTGGAAGAGATTCCACTATACATACTATGAATAGACACCTCTCCATCTTCATTAGGAGCTATTTCATAGCTTTCAATCTTGTCAATCAAATAACTTCTCTCATCATAAAATATGTCAAAGTCAATATCAACTCTTATTGAACGGAAAGGAATAATAATTACTAAGACAATATTTATAAATAAGATAAATAATCCAACTTTTGCAAATTGAGCTCGTGATTTTATTTCATATTCCAATTCTTTTTTAGCTTTGATTTCCTTCTTAGTTTCTGATTTCTTTTCACTCTTAGACTCTGACTTTTTTTCATTATTCGAATCTTTTAATTTCTTTGCTTCCTTAATATCTCTAATAGCATCTCTAAAACAAATAATAAACAATACTATTAGTAAAGCACTAGGAACAAATCCCCAAAATATAGATCTATCAACAATTTGATCTAAAAACCATCCATTAACTAGAGATAACAATAATATTACACTAGCCAAAATTAAAGTAAAATACTTTTTCATAATTCACCCCATCAATTAAATGTATTATAACATAATACTTATTTTTTGAAAACCATTATTGATAATATACCATATAGTACCTTGAATCGGTTATCTTTTCTATCTTAAATCCTAAACTTTCATATAGTTTTATCGCCTTATTATTTTTATATACCCAAAGATTTAAAGTTTTATACTCTTTTATCAAGTCTTTAATAATGCTAGAACCAATCCCTTGATTACGCCAATATTCTTCAATGTATATCTCATTCAACAAATGTTCATCAGTTACCAAATAGGCACCTATTATATTATCATTCACAATTACAATTTTATATTTATTGATATTGAGATTGTTTTCAATGTAATCATTAATTCTTTTTATTTCTCCATCACTTAAATCATCAGTATAGTCAAATATACTATGTCTTTTATATTCTTTTAATAACTCAATATCATTCTTTGATGCATCACGTATATTATAGTTCATAAATTATTCTTTTTTTCCAAATCTATTGAAAGGAAAAATAGTAAGTTCTGTTGTTCCAAGAATCTTATCATATTCGATTGTACCAATCATCCTTGAATCTCTAGAGTCTCCTCTATTATCTCCCATTACATAATATTCATTGTCAGGAATAATAATTTCTTCATTACAGATAGTCCATTCAGTTGAACAAGTTGCATTTCGATAAGACTCTGGTAAGAATTCTTCTTCTACCTTCTCGCCATTAATTAATAAATATGAACTTTCTTCTCCGTCCTCTGAAGTAACAGTCTCATACTTTAATTTATCTCCAGGAAGGCCAATTACTCTCTTAATTAGCTTCCCACTATCCGTTTCGATTACAACAATATCAAATCTTTTAATTCCTCTTATTCTCTTTGTAAGTTTATAAAGAATCATAATATCATTATTTTTAAGAGTAGGATTCATGCTTGATCCATTTACATCTATTGGTGTTGCTATAAAAATACGAATTATTACTACAAATGCTATTATGATTAAATATGGGGCATATTCTAAAAACATATCCCTAGATGCTTTCTTAGTATTTTCTTGAATTGTTTTTTCTTTAGTAGTTAGTTTTTCTTTGTCTTGTTTTTTCTTTCTCGTCATACATCTTCACCTATTTTATTATATCATGATAATCAAATTTATTATACAAAAAAAGAAAGAATTAATTTCTTTCTTTAACTTTGTATTCCTTAGCCATTCCATCGATGAAGTTAAGTTTAGCTCTACGAACCATACCTTTTCTAACTACAACGATCTTATCGATTAATGGAGAATTAACTTTAAATACTCTTTTTACAGCAATTCCACTACTTTTCTTTCTTACAGTAAAAGTCTTGCTAATAGATCCACCTTTAATAGAAGTAACTAAACCTTCAAATGCTTGAATTCTACTTGTTTTACCTTCTTGAATCTTATAGTCTACTCTTACAGTATCTCCAACACGAAATTCAGGAATATCTTGTCTTACTGATTTAGCATTAACTTTATCAACTAAATTCATAAGTACACTCCTTTCTAAATTATACACCCATATAATCATAATCATTATTAGCGGATTATATTTGTCTTTTTCTCAAAAGCAAGTATATTTTAGCACATATTTATCGAATATACAAGCACTTTTAAGCTATTATTGCCAGTCAATTTGCACTTTTTCATCGGTATATTTTATTTTTAAATTATGATCAATAATCTCTTTGGTTACTGGATGAGATACTTCGTCTAAATAGTTATTTTGATAAAGTACTTCTAGGGTTATTTCATCCTTGCATATTCCCTCTAAATAACATCTCTTAGCATAATATTCTACCTTGCTTTCCATAGCATATATCAGCTTTCTTTCATGTTCATCGGTTATTCGCATAGTAGTTACGCTTATTACAACTATGATTAGAATACACATCGTTGAAAAAACGATTGTAAATCTAGACATCTTCATTGTAATACTCCTTTAAGAATTGCTTACGATAATCAAGCAATGTATCATTTTCGATAGCTACTCTAATATCTTCTGTCATCTTTATTAAGAATCTAATGTTATGAATCGATAATAATCTTGCTCCAAAAGTTTCCTCACTATTTATCAAGTGCTTAATATAGGCTTTTGTATAATGCTTACAAGCATAACAATCGCAAGCTTCATCAATTGGTGTAAAATCTTCTTTATATTTAGCATTCTTCAAATTGATTTTACCATTCTTAGTAAAAGCATGTCCATGTCTTGCTAGTCTGGTTGGTAAAACGCAATCAAAGATGTCTACACCTCTAATAACTCCTTCAATAATATCCCTTGGTTCACCAACTCCCATAAGATATCTTACTTTATCCTTAGGTATATATGGAGTTGAATACTCTATAGCTTTATACATATCTTCTTTAGATTCGTTATCATTAGCAACTCCACCAATACTATAACCATCAAAGTCTAATTTTACAGTTTCTGTTGCTGAGAATTTTCTTAAATCTTCATGAGCTCCACCTTGGATGATACCAAAAAGAGATTGTCTTTCATTTTTATGAACGTCTTTTCCTCTTTTAGCCCATCTCAAAGTTCTTTCAACACTTTGCTTTAGATATTCGTGAGAAGCACTTGCTGGAGGACATTCATCAAAACTCATAGCAATATCACTATCCAACTTATTTTGAATCTCAATCGATTTTTCTGGAGTTAAAAATAAACGATCACCATTTAAATGATTTTTAAAATATACTCCCTCTTCAGTAATATCCTTAGGATTTGCTAAAGAGAACACTTGATATCCACCTGAATCAGTTAATATCGGTCCATTCCAATTCATAAATTTATGCAATCCACCAGCATGATCAACAATATCTTCACCTGGCCTTAACCATAAATGATACGTATTAGCTAAAATAATACCCGAATTAACATCCTTTAATTCTTCAGGAGATAATGTTTTAACTGTAGCTTGAGTCCCAACAGGCATAAACATTGGTGTATCATATGTTCCATAATTAGTTTCTAAAGTACCTCTTCTAGCATTAGTATTCTTCTCCTCATGTAATAGATTATATTTTACTTTCATATTATTACTCCTTTAATTTCTTTATCATTAAATCTTAATCGATTATTAACATTGCATCTCCAAATGAAAAGAAACGATATTTATTTTTAACTGCTTCCTCATATGCGTGCATAATATTTTCCTTTCCTGCTAAAGCAGATACTAACATGATCAAAGTTGATTTTGGTAGATGAAAATTAGTTATCAGATTATCAATGCCTTTAAATTCATAACCTGGATAAATAAAGATGTTGGTGTCATTAACTTCTGGAGTATATTCATCATATCTACTTCTATTGGTTTCTAAGACTCTTGTCGAAGTAGTACCAACGGCAAAAATCTTCCCTCCAGATGCTTTGATTTCATTTAACTTCTTAGCCGACACGCTATCAATAATATAACTTTCAGTATGCATAACATGTTCCTTAACATCCTCAACAACAACCGGTCTAAAAGTACCTAACCCAACATGTAAGGTAACATGAATTATCTCAATACCTTTCTTCTCTATCTCACTCAATAATTCCTCTGTAAAATGAAGACCAGCAGTTGGAGCAGCAGCAGAACCATATTCCTTGGCATATACCGTTTGGTATCTTTCTTGGTTATCTAATTTCTCATGAATGTATGGAGGAAGCGGCATCGTACCTAGATGTTCTAATATCTCCATCAAAATTCCCTTATATATAAGTCGCACATGCGTAATACCATCATTTAAAATATTCGTTACTTCAGCCTTTAGAGATCCATCTCCAAAACTGATGATTGTCCCAACATGTAACCTCTTTTGAGGTTTAGATAAACATTCCCAATCATCATTTTCAATATTCTTAAGAAGTAATAATTCAATAACAGCATGAGTATCTTCTTTTTCACCGATTATTCTTGCAGGGATAACCTTGGAGTCATTGATAACCAATGCATCTCCCTTATGCAAATAATTAACAATATCCTTAAAACTCTTATGCTCTATTTCACCAGTCTTCTTGTGTAAAACCAATAACCTAGATGATGAACGATTATTAAGAGGCGTTTGAGCTATAAGTTCCTCAGGTAAAAAATAATCAAAATCTTCTGTACGCATTTTATGACTTCCCTTCACCAATAGTATACTAAAAAAAGCCAAAATAAAAAAGATGATATAATCACCTTTATACACTTTATTAAAACAATCTTGAATCATCGTGTCCTAGATGTTCATAGGCTTTTTCAGTTGCTACTCGACCTCTTTGAGTTCTCTTAATAAATCCCTCTTGCATCAAATAAGGCTCAACAACATCTTCAAGAGTCGATACTTCCTCACCTATGGATGACGCTATTGTCTCTACGCCAACTGGTCCACCATTAAATTTTTCTATTAGATTGGTCAAATATTCCATATCGATTTGATCCAAACCGTATTTATCAACTTTAAGGCGGTCTAAAGCTTCTTTGGTTATTTTTTTATCGATGACTCCATCACCAATAACCAATGCAAAGTCTCTAACTCTTTTAAATAAACGATTAGCTATTCTTGGAGTTTTTCTACTACGACATGCAAGTTCTCTTGCAGCATCATCATCAATCTCCATCGATAAAACTTTACTAGTTCTTTTGATAATACCTACTAGTTCATCCTCACTATAGTAATTAAGTTTTGATACAATTCCAAAACGATCTCTTAAAGGACTCGATATATCACCTGCTCTAGTAGTTGCTCCAACTAAAGTAAAAGGCGGAAGATCAATCTTGATACTTCTACTAGAACCTTCAGCACCAACTACAATGTCCAATTCGAAATCCTCCATAGCTGGATATAAAATTTCTTCGATAAACTTTGGCATTCTATGAATCTCATCGATAAATAAGACGTCTCCTGGTTCTAAATTGGAAAGGACTGCAGCTAAATCACCACTCTTTTCGATTGCTGGACCAGAACCAGTCTTAAGATTAGTACCAAGTTCATTGGCAATAATATGTGCAAGAGTCGTTTTACCTAAACCTGGAGGACCATATAATAAGACATGGTCAAGAGGTTCATTACGCATCTTGGCTGCTTCGATAAAAATACGAATGTTTTCCTTTACTTCTGTTTGACCAACATATTCATTAAGAGATTGAGGCCTTATAGAATCATCTAAAATATCCTCATCTCTAATATCCGTATCAATTATTCTTTCCATAACTTCACCTACTTACTTTTAATATAATTTAAAATATCTAACCAACTATCAAATTCCTTATAATCTGTAATACCTTTACCTTTAATATGAATAACATCAATTCCTTCTTTATATGCTTTATCACACATCTCTTTTTTATCATCAATAAAAATATCAATATTATTATCTTTTGCTATCTTTCCCTTATCTTCAGCTTTATAGACAATTTTATCATAAGGGATCTCATGATATTTCAAAAAAGCCTTGGTATATATATCATAAAAGTCCCCTAAGTCTCCTCTCGCTGTTATAAAAACTACCGAATGTCCTAATCTTTTAAATTCTTGAAAGACATAGGGAACATGCTTTTTTACACACTCATATCGATATAAATTCTTAAGCATTTTACTAACAAAAAAATCAAAATCTTTCTTTGGCAAATCACGATAACACTTATATGAAGGATAATATATTTTCAAATAATGATTAATAAAATCTGTAGTCTCAGTTATCGTATCATCTATGTCAACACCTATTCTCATATCTAACTATTTAGCATATATTTCAATGCTTCCTTAACTTGATTCTCTATCGTATCACTATAATTGATATGAGGTAAGACTTTTTTAATATCTGCAGTCTTATAGCCTAGACTTTCTAATACAGCTACTAATTCATTTGACTCACCAGCTGGGGTTGTTGGGGCTGCAAGTTTTCCTTTCAAATCTAAAATAATTTGTCTTGCTAACTTGTCACCAACTTTAGGGAACTTAGTTAAATAAATAATATTTTCTCTATCAATTGCATCAACTATTCCGCTAACACTTCCGGTAGCAAACATCGGCATAGCAACCTTAGGTCCTAAACCTTTGACATTTATAAGTCTCAAGAATAAATCTCTTTCCTCTATCGTCTTAAAGCCATAAAAACTTAACTCATCTTCACGAATATGACAATATAGATAAACTTTACAAGTCTCACCAATTTCAAAAGAATATGGATTAGCAACAAAGATGTTATATCCTATTCCATTATTGTCAACAACAATTGAATTTACTGTATTAGAATCTATTATTCCTTTTATATAATTAAACACGTTTCCACCATCCTAAATAAAATTATAGCATATTATTTAGTCGAATTATCATAATCGACTAATTTTTAATGTCAAAATATAGTCATGATTAATAAACTATATTAGGTAAGGGAGGGAAAAATATGTATTACTACGGATATAATAATAGCTATGGAATGCAACAAAACCCATGTTGCGGAATGCAAAATCCTGGATTCGCTGGTTATACAACTGGTGGATACTCATGGGGTGCTGCACTATGGATTGTCTTATTTATCTTGCTTGTAATCATTATTGGTGCCGGTTGGACTGGAAACTATAATGATTAATTAAAGCCACAATAGTGGCTTTTTATAATGCCTTAAAATAATGACAATTGATTCGATTCACTTAAATTATCTAAGCAACCTAAAGCTTTTAATTTCTCCAATGCTGAAGTATTTACTTTCCCTCTTGATTGTAAATCCTCTTGTGATATAAATGGGCGATCCTTTCTAGCTTTAACGATATTCTCAGCAACGTTTTCTCCAAGACCATCTAAGGCACGGAAAGGAATTATCAAACCTTTACCATCATCTGTTATAACGAAATTCTTAGCATCGCTCTTTTCGATACTGATATTTTCAAAATAGAATCCTCTAGCTGTCATCTCTAAGCATAAGCATAGAGTATCTCTAGTATCAGCTTCTTTGTTACTTGCTTGATTTCCTTTAGCATCGATTTCATCTATTTTTTCTCTAATAGCATTTTCTCCTTGAACCATTGATAAAACATCAAATTGATCTCTTCTTATTGAAAGATAAGCACAATAGTACCAAATTGGATGATGAACCTTAAACCAAGCTATTCTAAATGCACTTGTAACATATGCCGTTGCATGAGCTTTAGGGAACATGTACTTAATCTTACGACATGATTCAATATACCATTCAGGAATTTTATATTCCCTCATCATTTCAGCAAACGCCTTCCATCCTTCAGGATCCTTACTTGGTTTTCCTTTACGAACAAATTCCATTATTTTGAAGGCTTTTGCAGATGGCAATCCCCATTGTATTAGATTAACCATAATGTCATCACGACATCCAATTACATTTTTAAATGGAACTTGGATGTTTCCGTTTTCATCTGGAGTACATAAATCACGCGCATTACCTAACCAAACATCAGTACCATGTGATAATCCTGATATTTTAATAAGTTCGGCAAAAGTCGTCGGTTTAGTTTCCTCTAACATTCCAAGTAAGAATGATGTACCAAACTCTGGAACTCCTAATGTACCCGTTGGACAATATTTCTTACCATCTTTAGTTAAACCACGTAGTCTTTCTTTTTCTACACCTAGAATTTCTGGACCTGTGAATATTTTCATAGTATCCAAATCTCCTAAATCGATTTGCGTAACATCTAAACCTGAAAGGTCTTGAAGCATTCTTAGGACTGTCGGATCATCGTGTCCTAGAATATCAAGTTTTAAAAGGTCAGCATCGATTGCATGGTAATCAAAGTGTGTCGTTCTCCAAGCTGAATTTGGATCATCTGCCGGATATTGGAAAGGGGTAAAATCCCATATATCTTTATATCCTGGTACAACTACAATTCCACCTGGATGTTGTCCAGTAGTTCTCTTTACACCAGTACATCCTACAGCTAACCTTTCAACCTCCGGTATTCTAATTGAACTTTTGATAATACCACGTTTCTTTAAATCATCCTTATTAGTAACATCTAAACCATATGATGCTGCTTCAATCTTTAAAACATCATACATTCGTTCCTCAAAGAATCCTTGTACATAACCAAATGCTGTTTTATCGGCAACTGTACCAATCGTTCCAGCACGATAAACATTATCTGTACCAAACAATACTTTAGTATATTCATGAGCACTAGCTTGATTATCTCCAGAGAAGTTAAGGTCAATATCAGGAACCTTTTCTCCTGCAAATCCTAAAAATGTTGCAAATGGCATGTCATTTCCTTGATGGATCATAATTGTCGTACATTTTGGACATTTCTTTTCTGGAAGATCAAAACCACTAGGATAGTTTTCCGAATAAGCCACCCCATTTTCATCTTCAAACTCACTATGTTGACAATTAGGGCAATAATAATGAGCAGGTAACCCATTACACTCGGTTATTCCCATCATACTTGCAACAAACGATGAACCAACAGATCCACGTGAACCAACAAGATATCCATCATCATTTGAATGCTTAACTAACTTTTGAGCGATAAGATAAATAACGTCAAATCCACCACCAATGATACCTGTAAGTTCAGCCTTAGCTTTTTCTAAAGCTTCGTCATCGCCCATGTCTGGATTATTACGTTTTACTTGTTCTTTCTTTAAATTAACTACTCCATCATACCCTGACATGATTACTTCATGGATTACTTCTGGTAAAATAGCATCCTTCTCTTCATCAGTCATATCAGGATGTTCAATAGTTATTTTTTCCATAATAAGATCATTAATCTTATCTCCATAAAATTCTTGAGCTATTCTTTCTTCGATATTTCTAGGTAATGGATCTCCATACATCGAATGAGCCTTATCAAATACTAAATCACGACAAGTCTCTTGTGAATGTTCAATTATTGGAGAGAATGGTTTATCTGGGAAAACTACAACTTCAATCTCATCTAACATATCAATAATTTTATTAGGATTAGTAATGACTATTTCTTTTATTAGTTCTTCATCATCTAACCAACTAAATTCATCCATCATCTCTTTAGTAGTTCTAAAGAATTGGTTAGGAATATGTCCTCCCATTACAACATCAGAATCATTATATTTAGATAATAAAGCATATGTTCCATTAGAATAATTAACCGTTATTAATTGGGCTATTTGTAATCTTCTTAAGGCACCATCAATAGCATATTTCTTTTCATTATCGGAATCTTTTCCCTTAAGTTTTTCTTCATCAGGGTTTCCTTTATCTACTGAATATATTGCAGCTATATTGCCTGAAGTAATTGGTATATCTTTTATCTTAGTAAGTACATATATATATTTCAATACTTTTATCTCAACAGATGATAATTCTACTCCATTGCTAGTAGCTTTAGCAATCGCAGCATCGATATTATCTTTATTGATATTAGCTTTTCTAACACCACTTAAATATCTAGCTAATGGATGTCTTCCTTTTCCGGGAACGTTTTGATTAACGATTATTTCACGATAAAGTCGATCTGATTCATTTATATTATGAACGTCCCCTGTTGCAACTATTAACCTATCAGCCTTTTTAGCACATCTAATAATCTTCTTAATACATTCCTTCAATTGATCCATATTAGAAATATCGTGATTGCGAAGTAAATGCGAATAGTTTTCAATTGGCTGAACTTCAATATAATCATAAAATTTCATAGCTTCTACAAGCTCTTCATCAGTTCGAGTTTCGGCAATATAGAATATTTCTCCATTTAAGCATGCTGAACCAATTAGGATTCCCTCACGATATTCTTCAATCAACTTTCTAGGAATCTTAGCATTTCTTTGAATGAAATTAGAATTTGCAAAACTTATCAATTTAAACATGTTTTTAAGTCCATCATGATTTTTGGCTATAAATGTTACATGTTTTAAATTATCGTATATATTTGCTGAATGTTCAGTAAATGTTTTTCCTGGAATATTTTCATACATTTGAAGCCAATCATCATGACACCACTCATACTTCCATACATAATCATGGATATCATATTTTTCAAAAGGATTACCAAATTTTGGATCTGGATTTTCATTTTCTTCTAGCTTTCGGATATAATTTTTGAAAGTACATAAATCACCAATATTGCCTAACTTTTTATGATCATTTTTAAAGGTAATTTCCTCTAATAATCCCAAATTATTAAGATCGCTTATTTTCTCAATTCCTTCGATTTGTTTTAACATTTGACTAAAAATATATCCCGTATTTTCAGAGTCGACATCTGCTCCATGGTGTTGACCAACATAGATGGATATTTTAATATTTCTTTCTATCAAATCTTTATTATATTTAAATTCTACAATATTCTCTGCTGGATGTAATTTGACATTACCATCAAAATTGGCTAATACCCAATCATCCTTAAGTTTAACTTGAACATTAACCTCTTCAGTCTTGCTTGCAAGATAAACAGTATCTAAATAGATCTCTTTTCTTACTTTTGATACTCTTTGTTCAGTAGTAATATCTGTTGTCTCATACGTAACTTCTTTAACTTTAAGAATTGACTTATCATCAACTAGAATATCTTCAATTTCATCATATGCATCATCATGAAGTTTCTTAGCTCCACCTGATATTCCATTATTGCTCTCTGCCTCTTCATCAGCTTCTCCAGTATCTACACCATAGAATTTTCCTAAAGCAGCTAAACTATGTCTCTTTAAATCTCTATTGATAATCCTTGATAGCATCAAAGTATCGATTATAGGATTTTTAAGTGGCTCTAGCCCAGCTTTATGATAAGCCATATCGACCATATTTTTATCGAATCTAGCATTATGAGCTACTAATGGGCAATCGCCAATCCACTCTTTAAACCTCTTGATAACGACTGATTCATCATCAGCATCTTTAACATCATCATCACTAATATCGGTTACCAATGTAATAGCTTCATCAATATGATGATGAGGATTAATAAATTCATCATATCGATCTACAACTTCACCATGGCAAATTTTAACGCCACCAATTTCGATTAAAGAATCGCCTAACCCCGGATTAAATCCTGTCGTTTCTGTATCGAATACTACGAAGGTATTATCTTTAATTAATTCATCATTTGGATTAAACACGACATTAAGGAATGACTCACACATTTCAAGTTCAACACCATATCCTGCCTTAAATGGAACATAATTTTTCTTAGCTTCTTTTGTCTCTTCGATATATCTTTCTATCTCTTTAATTCCATCTTCATTGCCACTATCCTTGATAGCTTCAAGGCTTTCTTCTAATTCCTTAATCTTAGCATCAAATTCTTTTTTCTTACCCTTATTATGTTTTGTAACTGTATCAAAAACATGAGGAAATGATTGACAACAATCATGATCAGTAATGGCAATTCCTTTATGTCCCCAGCTAATAGCTTGTTTAACTAAAGCAACTTCATCACATACGCCATCCATTTGGCTCATCATGGTATGTGAATGTAATTCTGCTCTCTTTTCTTCGGCTTCATCTTTTCGTTTAATTTCAGGACTATCAATTTCCTCATAAGCATTAAAATTAAAGACTAGATCATGAGCATATAAATCTTCTCTAACTTGTCCAGTAAAATGAAACCATTTACCATTCTTTAATTCCTTGCTTAGCTTAACCATCTCTTCTTCATCAGAAGCATACTTTTTAGCCAAAATACTTGAAGTATTGTCACTAATTTTTAGAGTAATTAAGAATAATGGTTCTCCATTCTTCTTTGTCCTTTGGGTAAACTCCCCATCAAATACGTAAGCTTCTAAATTGACAGCATTTTCTTCTCTCGATATAGAAGATATAGGAACAACACCTTCTCTTTGAAATTCCACCTTCTTTTTAGGAACCCACTTTTTATTATCATTATTATTAGTATCCGAAATTCTTACTGGAATAACGATATCTTTTTTCTCTTTTTCAATCTCTTCCTTAATCTTCTTACGTTCCGCCTCATCAATTTTAAAACTAATATTAATATTCGTTAAGCCATAATCTTCTAGCTTTTTTCTAATTATCTTACATTCACTATTCAAAACATCACAATCAAAATCAGAAGCAACATCGATGAATATTTTGTTATCTTCAATTCTTATCTTATCAGTATCAATATTCTTTAAACTAGGATTGTCTTTTATAGTAGCATTTAAAAAGTAAGTAAAATAATCTCTAATATCTTCCTCATTTTGATTTTCATAATGCATCTCAATGAATATTTCATTAACCTCATCCAAGCCTTCTGATGCTATTCGCTTCAAATTGATCATAGATGGTAGTGCTATTACTTCTGGAGCATTTATTCTTAAAAGCCAAGTATTATTTTTTCGATTTACAACTACATCTTGTAATTTAGCATTTTCAAAAGCAAATACATCATTAAAGTTTATCTTCCTAAAGAATCTTAAAAGTTTTTCATCCATCATGCGCACTTCCTATTCTAACATCTATAAAATATTATACGAGTAATTCTTTTACTATTCAATATCGTCACTACATTTTATATATAAATTATATCATCATACACTTGTTCGTACAATATAAAAAAAGAAAAAGTTTAGAGAAATCTCTAAACTTTTAATATATGGTTTGAAATACGTTCATCTTGTCTAATCTCAGCTGTTATAATTTCTCTCTTAGTTGTTTTACCAATGCTGTAACTACATCATAAGTATCCTAATCTTCCATGTTGTATATCTTGTTGCTTGTTGTCAAATCTTTGTTGTGATACTTATATCAACCTTTCGCCCCATAGGGTAATGTACCCTTAAACACATTATAATACATTATAATTTATTTTTGCAATACAATTTAGCATATTTTAAAAATTTGTTTTAATTTTCTGGTGAACTAGGAAAGACAATGATTTTTTTATTCACATCATGTCTGCTAGTATTCTTTACTCCAAATGGATGATGCTCCATCTCTAAATTGTACTTATCAAATATTCTATTAACGATAGAAAGTTTTAGATTAAATGGTAACATATTCCAATTTTTAAAGACATTTACGATTTCATAAAGACCACATTCTTTTTTTCCATTCAATAAACAATATAGCATCACATTATATAAAAATGAAGTTGCTAGATCAACTGGCGTATAATTTTCGCATTCCTTTTTCAATTCTTCATCAAATTCAAGAATAATCATACTCATGACATCTCTTAATAAAGGAACATTCCAATCAACACTTGTTGGATCACCATAATCCTTAAAATACTCCTTTTGAATAAGAATTTGCATTACATGTTCATATTCCTTACAATCATCAAAATCAAAATAAGGAATTCTCTCTTTATTCATGATTGAAGTAAAATCTTCTGATAATAGATGATTAATATTAACGTTTTTACTAACTATTCGATAATCTACTTGTTTGTCCATAATACACTTTCCAGCTTTAAACTCATTAAACATTCTTTTCTTCATGTCTTTATCGACAAAGAACAATGCACCAATAATATCTTCAATGGCTTGATCTCCAGAAATACTTCCATGATTTTCGACATAATAAACAGCTACATCAATAACCTTACTAACTAGCTCATCTCGTGATATTGTCATTGTAGCGCTTATCTCATCATAATAATTTTCATTAATCATAAATAATAATTGATTTATTGTATTCTTATCTTGACTAGCAAGTCTTACATCTCTTTTTTTAGAACATAACTCTATTTCATTCCAAAAGAAAGTTTTTCCCTTCTCAATGGTTTTATCATATGTTCCAATCTCATATAAACTTTTTATCAATTGATCAGCTCTAGACATATCTAATTTAAACTTACGATCTATTCGATTCTTTAAGACAGTCATACCAACATACGTCGAAGGAATGCATATTAAAGCTGCACCTATATGCCAGCCGATAGCAGATAGATGAAGAAGTTGTAACCCCATTGATACAAGTGTTGTTACTGATGTTCCCATCATAAATTTTAAAAATGCGTTAAAAAATTTGTCGAACTTAAAAAAGTCTTCTTCAGGATCTATATCTATTCTCTTCTTTTCCATACAATACTCCCCTTTTTCCATCTGCATATATTAGCACAAAACAGGAAAAAATGCAAAAAAAGAAGAAACTATTCAGTTTCCTCTTCATTATTTTCTTCAACCTCTACGATTTCTTCTGAAACCTTTGTCTCTTCATCATCGATGAATTGATTTTCTAGGACTTCAGAAGCATCATCAGATAAGTATTCTTTCTCTAAAGATATTTCAATATCAGAGTATTCTTTAGCACCTGTTCCAGCAGGAATAAGTTTACCAAGAATAACGTTTTCCTTTAATCCCTTTAAGTAGTCAACCTTACCCTTAATAGAAGCATCAGTTAACACTCTAGTAGTTTCTTGGAATGAAGCTGCTGATATGAATGAATCAGTTTCAAGAGCAGATTTAGTAATACCTAAGATTACTGGACGACCAGTAGCTGGTACACCACCTGTTAAGATAACTGGTTTATTTCTATCGGCAAATTCTCTCATTGATACAGTTAATCCTGCAACTAAATCAGAATCTCCTTCATCAACAACCTTCATCTTATTAATCATTCTACTAGCAATAATTTCAACGTGTTTATCTGAGATATCAACACCTTGAGATTTATATACTTTTTGTATTTCTTTTAAGATATAACTTTGTGTAGTAATTGGGTCAGTAACAGCAAGTAATTCTTTTGGACTGATTGAACCTTGAGATAGCTTCTCACCAGCATGTACTTCACTACCTACTTCAACAACAAGTTTTGCCTCATAAGTAGTAATATGATCATGAGATTCAACATCATTTTGTACTGTAACTTTCCATTTACCATTAACATCTTCAATATTTGTAACCTTACCATTGATTTCAGCAATTGTTGCCTTAGCCTTTGGTATACGAGCTTCGAATAGCTCTTCAACTCTTGGAAGACCTTGAGTAATATCGGCATCACCACCATGGGCAACTCCACCACTATGGAATGTACGCATTGTTAATTGGGTACCTGGCTCACCAATTGATTGAGCGGCCATAATACCAACAGCCTCACCTGTTTCAACTAAGTTACCAGTTGCAAGGTTACGACCATAACATTTTTGACATACACCATTAGGAGATGCACATGTAAGTGCACTACGAATTTCAACTTCCGTAATTCCAGCTTTTTCAATCTTAGAAACGATTCCTTCAGTAATCATTTGATCTTTATCAATAATTACCTCTTTAGTTTCAGGATTGATAACTTTCTTAGCTGTATAACGACCTAAAATACGTTCTTGTAATGATTCGATTACTGTACCATCATTTTCATCAACAAATGCAGATACAACTAATCCTGAAAGACATCCACAATCTTCTTCTTTTACAATTATATCTTGAACAACATCAACTAAACGTCTTGTTAAGTATCCAGAGTCAGCTGTACGTAATGCTGTATCGGCAGATCCTTTACGAGCACCATGAGTATTTAAGAAGAACTCATTTACCTTTAATCCTTCAACTAGGTTTGAAGTGATTGGAATTTCAACAACTGATCCATCTGGCTTAGCCATTAATCCACGCATACCTGCCATTTGTCCGAATTGGTTAACAGAACCACGGGCACCAGAGTTCATCATCATGAATATTGGATTATCATTTTGAACTTTAGCGATATCTGCTAGTTCTTTATGAACTTTATCGGTTACGCTATTCCATACATCACATATTGAAGTATGTCTTTCTTCATCAGTGATTAGACCACGTTTATATTGTTTAGTTATCTTTTCAACTTTTTCATGACCTTCAGCTAAGTACTCTTTTTTATGTTCTGATACAACGATATCGTTCATTGAGAATGTAATACCAGCAACAGTTGAGAACTTAAATCCTAAGTCTTTTAATTTATCAAGCATTATAGATGTTTCTGTAGTTTTGAAACGTTTAAATACTTGAGCAATAATCTTTTGTAAATCCTTCTTAGTAAATGCATTAGTTAAAGGCATTTTACTAATCTCTTCTGGAATATTTACTCCTTGTTCTAAGAAATATTTCATCGGAGTAATTCCTTCGATATTCTCTTTAGATGCTTCATTTAGATATTGATATGTATCTGGAAGTATTTCATTGAATTTTAACTTACCAGCAGTAGTTACAAGATATTTATCTTGAACCTCTTCCATAAACAATTTATACTTGAAACTTCTTACAGGAATAACAATTCTTGTATGTAAAGTTATCTCTCTTCTCTCATAAGCCATTAAAGCTTCATTAGAGTTCTTATATACTTTACCTTCATTTGGTTCACCAGCTTTTTCCATAGTAAGATAATAGTTACCTAATACCATGTCTTGTCCTGGTGTAACGATAGGTTTTCCATCCTTTGGTGAAAGGATGTTATTAGCACCTAACATCAATATACGAGCCTCAGCCTTAGCTTCCTCAGAAAGTGGAACGTGAACAGCCATTTGGTCACCATCGAAGTCAGCATTGAATGCTGTACAAACTAATGGGTGAAGTCTTATAGCTTTACCACCAACAAGCTTTGGTTCAAATGCTTGAATACCTAATCTATGTAGAGTTGGTGCACGGTTTAACATTACTGGATGTTCAGTAATAACATCTTCTACGATGTCCCATACACAATCATCTCTATTATCGATTAACTTTTTAGCACCTTTAATATTGTGAGCTAAACCATTAGTAACAAGTCCATTTATAACATGTGGTTTAAATAATTCAAGAGCCATCTCTTTAGGAATACCACATTGATACATCTTTAAAGATGGACCAACAACGATAACTGAACGTCCTGAATAGTCAACACGTTTACCTAATAAGTTTTGACGGAAACGTCCTTGTTTTCCTTTTAACATACTTGATAAAGATTTCAAAGGTCTCGAAGATGCAGCTGTTACACTTCTTCCTCTACGGCCATTATCAAATAATGTATCTACAGCTTCTTGAAGCATACGTTTTTCATTTTGGATAATGATTGATGGTGCACTCAATTCAATTAACTTCTTCAAACGATTATTTCTATTGATAATACGTCTATATAAGTCATTTAAATCAGATGTAGCAAATCTACCACCATCAAGTTGAATCATTGGTCTTATCTCTGGTGGAATAACTGGAATAACATCAAGTACCATCCACTCAGGTTTATTACCACTTTCTTGGAATGCAACTAAACAATCTAAACGTTTAACTAATCTTACACGTTTTTGTCCAGTAGCTCCATCAAGTTCTTTTCTTAAAGCTTCAACTTCTTTATCAACATCAACTTCTTGAAGTAACTTCTTAATAGCTTCAGCACCCATTCCAACTTCGAAACCATTACCATATTTTTCATAATATGCACGATATTCTTTATCAGAAAGTGTTTGTTTTTTCTCTAAAGGAGCATTTCCTGGTTCAACTACTACATAACTTACGAAATATAATACTTCTTCTAGATCTCTTGGAGACATATCTAGAACTAATCCCATCTTTGAAGGAACACCTTTAAAGAACCAAATATGAGAGCAAGGAGAAGCAAGCTCTATATGTCCCATACGCTCACGACGTACTTTAGACTTAGTTACTTCTACCCCACATCTATCACATATAACATTTTTATATCTTAATCTCTTGTACTTTCCACAAGAACACTCATAATCCTTTGTTGGACCAAATATCTTCTCACAGAAAAGTCCATCTCTTTCAGGCTTTAAAGTACGATAATTGATAGTCTCAGGTTTCTTAACCTCACCATAAGACCATTCACGAATCTTTTCAGGGCTAGCAATGCTAATCTTAATTCCTTTAATACTGTTAACTTCTAACATTATTCTTCCCCTCCTTCAAAACCTTGTTCAATTGCCATGATTTCTTCATCGCTTGGAGCATCAAGTTCTTCATCCTCATAATCTTCTTCTTCATCAGATTCATCCTCATAAGGAGTATCCTCTGGTGAGTCAATTTCTGGAACTAATGGTTCTCTTTTCTTAACTTCACCAGTATTAACATCGATTTCATCAATAGTTAATGCTTCGCCATCACCATCATCATCTAACTCAAGTTCTCTTAAATCGTGGATTTGATCATCATTATCAATCATTTCAATATTTAATCCTAATGCTTGGAATTCTTTAATCAATACTCTAAATGATTCTGGAACACCAGCAGTAGTAATTGTTTTACCTTTAACTAAGGCTTCATAAACCTTAACACGTCCATTAACGTCATCGGATTTAACAGTCATAATCTCTTGAAGTACATGAGAAGCTCCATAAGCATATAATGCCCAAACCTCCATCTCTCCAAATCTTTGACCACCGAATTGTGCTTTACCACCAAGTGGTTGTTGTGTAACTAAACTGTAAGGTCCAGTTGAACGAGCATGTAACTTATCATCAACCATGTGGTGAAGTTTAATCATATACATGACACCAACTGATACTCTATTTTCGAATGGTTCACCAGTTTTACCATCATATAGTAAAGTCTTACCATCATGATCCATACCAGCTTCATCCATCATCTCATAGATTTCATCAATAGTTGCACCATCGAATACTGGAGTAGCAACATGAACACCTAACTTTTTAGCAGCCATACCTAAATGTAATTCTAAGATTTGTCCTAGGTTCATACGTGATGGAACACCTTGTGGATTTAATACAACATCAACCGGAGTACCATCTGGCATGTAAGGCATATCCTCCTCTGGTAATATTAGGGAAACAACACCTTTGTTACCATGACGTCCAGACATCTTATCTCCAACTTGGATTTTACGTTTTTGTACGATATATACTCTAACTACCTTAGAAACACCTGCAGGTAGTTCATCGCTATTTTCTTTAGTATAAACTTTAACATCGTGAATAATACCATCAGCACCATGTGCTACTCTTAGAGAAGTATCTCTAACTTCACGAGTCTTTTCACCAAATATAGCATGTAATAATTTTTCTTCTGAAGTAAGTTCTTGAACACCTTTTGGTGTAACCTTACCAACTAGGATATCGCCTTCATGAACTTCAGTACCGATACGAATAATACCTTCTGCATCCAAATTCTTTCTAGCTTCTTCAGATACATTAGGAATATCACGAGTAATCTCTTCTGGTCCCAATTTAGTATCTCTACAATCGATATCATAGTGTTCAATATGTAATGATGTATAAACATCATCTTTTACTAATCTTTCATTTAATACTACAGCATCCTCATAGTTATATCCATTACATGTCATGAATGCTACAACCATGTTTTTACCTAATGCAAGTTCTCCTTTATCAGTACTTGGTCCATCAGCGATTACTTCACCAGCATGAACCTTATCACCAACATTAACGATCGGAGAATGGTTTATACAACTCTCAGCATTACTTCTTTCAAAGTTAGCTAAGTAATATACATCTTTATCTTTTGCAGTCTTAACAACTATCTTCTTAGCATCAGCATATTCAACTACACCATCAGCTTTACATACGATAGTAGATCCTGAATCACGAGCTGCAATATATTCTACACCAGTTCCAATGAATGGAGCTTCTGTTTGAAGTAGAGGAACAGCTTGACGTTGCATGTTTGAACCCATTAGGGCACGAGTCGCATCGTCGTGATCCAAGAATGGAATAATACTTGTTGTAATAGAAACAATTTGGCTTGGGGCTACATCTATAAAGTTTATCATCTCTTTCTTTACAGAAACGTTGTCTCCATTTAAACGGCAAATATTTTCATCATCGATTAGATTGTTATTTTTATCCATTGCAATTGTTGCTTGTCCAATGTAATAATCAGCTTCTTCATCAGCAGTTAAATAAACTATTTCATCAGTAACATGGCAATCAACTACTCTACGATATGGAGTCATAATAAATCCATATTCATTAATCTTAGCATAACTTGCTAAAGATGTTATAAGTCCGATATTTGCACCTTCTGGCGACTCTATTGGACAAATACGACCATAGTGAGAAACGTTAACGTCACGAACATCCATACCTGCTCTATCACGAGAAAGTCCACCAGGTCCTAAAGAAGATAGACGACGTTTATCTGTTAACTCAGCAATTGGGTTGATTTGATCCATGAACTTAGAAAGTTGTGATGAACCAAAGAACTCTTTCATAGCTGCAGTTACAGGTCTTATATTTATCAAAGTCTTAGGAGTAATTGACTCTAGCTCTTGAGTAGTCATTCTCTCACGAATAACTCTTTCCATACGTGCAATACCAGTCTTGAATTGTGTTTGAATTAACTCACCAGCTTGTCTTACACGACGATTTCCTAAGTGGTCGATTTCATCAACACTTCCGAATCCTGCAAGTAAGTCTAAATAATAACTTACAGCTGCATATACATCGGAAATAGTAAGTCTACGAGAATCGATTGATTGATCATTACCAATAATTGTAATAATCTTTCCTTCATCCTTCTTGTCATAAACTTTAACAGTTTGAATCTTATCATATTGATCCAATTCTTCATTAATTCTAATACTCTTTACATTATAACCATCAACAAAATATGGTCTTAATGTTTCAAGCATTGTTTTATCTATTACTGTACCAGCTTCACATATCTTCTTCTTATCTACAACGATATCTTCAGCAATTTTCATGCCTAGTAAACGATCTAACACATTTAATTTTTTATTAAATTTATAACGTCCTACTTTAGCTAAATCATAACGGAACTTATCGAAGAATCTAGTAATCATTTGGTTCTTAGCAGAATCAAGTGTAGCAGGTTCTCCTGGACGTAATTTTTCATATATTTCAATTAAGGCTTCATCAGTATTCTTAGTCGAATCTTTTTCTAAAGTATTTTTAATGAATTGATTATCTTCACCAAACACTTCTAGAATTTCTTCATCACTTGATAAACCTAGAGCACGTAGTAATGTTGTAATAGTAACTTTTCTAGTTCTATCGATACGAACATACACCACATCACGAGCATCAAGTTCAAATTCTAACCATGTACCTCTATTAGGAATAATTTCTCCACTAACAACAGGTCTACCATTTTTATCGATATCTCTTTTAAAATAGATAGATGGGCTTCTTACTAATTGTGATACGATTACACGCTCAACACCATTAATAATGAATGTACCTGCATCAGTCATCATAGGCATGTCGCCCAAGAAAATCTCTTGTTCTTTAACTTCACCAGTCTCATGGATAAACACTTGTGCTTGAACTTTTAAAGGAGCTGAGTATGTTACCATACGTTCCTTAGATTCTTTAATTCCATATCTTGGTTCTTCAAAACAATAAGATTTGAAATCTAATGATACTTTTCCAGTAAAGCTTTCAACTGGGAAAATATCTTTGAACGTCTCTTCAATACCTTCTTGTAAGAACCATTGATATGATTTCTTTTGAATTTCTAATAAGTCAGTTAATGCCAAGGCATTTGTTGTTTTTGAGAAAGATCTTCTTTCTCGATGGTCACCAAATTTTTGAACTTTGTATGCCATTCTTTCACCCCAATACTATAGTATTTTTTTGGAATCTCCATGCGCAAAAGGAGTATTCGCCACCAATTTAAAATTATAATCCATCAAATAAGCGGATGTCAATACGATTTTGCAACAATAATATAAAATCCTTTACTTTTTTCAACCACATCAACATCATATATTGACTTCATTTTTTCAATAGCGCTTTTTGCTCCTTGATCTTTTCTAATCACGCACCACAATTCGCCATTCGAATTTAAATATTCTTTTGCTTTTAATAATATATTCATTACCACTTCTTTTCCCGCTCTAATCGGAGGATTAGTAATGATGCAATCGAATTTGCCCGAAACGTTCGAGTATATATCCGATTCATAGATATTAGCATCTATTTTCATTTTTTTTGCATTCATCGAAGCAAGATGCAGTGCTCTTTTATTAACGTCAATCAATGTCGGTTTTGCATTCATAATGTGAGCAAGACTTAGACCAATAATTCCATATCCGCATCCTACATCTAAAATCTCGACATCTCTTTTACCTTTTTTAAAGTAAGTTTCCATAAGAAGCCTACTACCATAATCTACCTTGTCCTTAGAGAACACTCCTAAGTCACTGGTAAATTCTAACAAGGTATCTTCATATTTATAAATTATTGTTCTAAAGTTACTTCTTAAGTTATCATTATTAGTAAAGTAGTGTTCCATTCACGTTCCCCTTTGAATATTCAACATTATATCAAAAATATAATAGTCATTCAATAACAAAAACACATTCTATACATGCAAAATAAAAGATTGTTATGCAATGCTAACAATCTTTACTTCATAAGTTCCATTTGGACTTGTAATCGAACAAATATCACCAACTTTAGATCCACATAAAGCTTTTCCAATTGGCGATTCATCTGATATCTTATTATCAAAAGGATCTGCTTCTAGCGAACCAACAATCTTATATTCATCAGTATCATCTTCATCATCAATATAAGAAATAGTTACCGTCGAACCAAGTCCAACAATATCACTTGATACTGCATCAATAATGATAGCATGTTCAACCATATATTCAAGTTCCTTAATACGAGCTTCTACTCTAGCTTGTTCATCGCGAGCTGCATCGTAGTCGGCATTTTCTGACAAGTCTCCTTGTGCTCTTGCCTCTTTTATAGCTTGTATTATTCTTGGTCTATCTTGTTCTCTCAACTTGCTTAACTCTTCTTCTACAGCAGTGAAGCCAGCAGGAGTAAGTTTTATTTCTTTTTTTCCAGACATTTAAATCACCTTTCTTCTTGTCAACTCACTTAAAACTACGTTTAAAAGCATACAATAAAACATTCTAAATGTCAAACACTTTTAAACGCATCATATCAAATTTATGCAACTCACGAGCAATTTTTATTTTAATTATCATTTGTGGATGACGAGCAATTTCAATCGAATTTTCCTCACAATCCATGATATTATCAACAACATAATCAAACGTCTCCATAGTAGGTCCAAAAAATTGTACTGTATCACCAATTTTAAAGTAATTACGTTGTTCAATAGTAGCTATACCATCAGTATAATCAAGGACCAATCCTAAAAAGTCTTGATTGGAAACCTCATCTCGTCCAAGATAATATTGTTCATCTACTCCTGGAAGTTTATCAAAGAATTGTGGAGTCGATTCTCTGTTAGCCACTCTATTAAGTATATTTAAAGCATACTTACTATATTCATCAGTTAGTGTATTACTTAATATTTTATCGATAAGTCTACGATATATAAGTATTACCGTTGATACATAATATATACTACGCATACGTCCCTCAATTTTAAAAGAATTAACCCCGCAATCTATCATATCTTTAATAAAGGGAATCATATTTAGATCTTTAGGGGTCATTGAAAACACTTTATCATTTATCTTTTGTCCATCTTTTAAGTAGTCAAAAGTCCATCTGCATATTTGCGCACATCCTCCACGATTCGAGTCCCTATTGGTACAATAATTAGATAAAACACATCTTCCAGAGATACTAGTACACATCGCTCCATGCATAAAGCATTCGATTTCTAAGCCTGTCTCTTTCTTGATTCTTTTAATATCTTCTTTACTACACTCACGAGCTAACACTACTCTTGTTGCTCCTAAATTTTTATAGAACAAAGCTGCTTCATAGTTAAGAATTGAGGCTTGAGTCGATACGTGAAGCTCTAAGTCAATATCATTTTTTTTGATCAAATCGAATACCGAAATATCACTAGATATTATAGCATCAACATGAATACTGGATAGATATTTTAAATATTCAACCAATCCATCTAAATCTTCATTATGAAAGACAATATTAACAGTTACATATACTCTTTTCCCTCGTTCATGAGCATATTCAACCGCTTCTTTCATTTCTTCTAACGAAAAATTTTTCGCATTTGCTCTTAACGAAAAATCTTTACCCCCAAAATAAACGGCATCTGCACCATAAAGGAATGCAAATTCCATCTTCTCTTTAGTACCTGCTGGAGCAAGTAATTCTATTTTTTCCATAGTATCACTCTCACAATCAATAATCGCTCAATTTATATACTGTTTTTTTATCTAAGAATCCTCTACCGCCAAATTGTTTTCCATTAATAACCGCATCTATTTCTGATGCTTCAAGGTCAAGATTCATTACAAGATAAAATTTAATCTTATCATCATCTATTTCACTAGTAAAACCAATATGATTAAAATATTCATCATAAAAAATCATCGTACCATGCTCATTTTCTCTTACAAAAAGTTTGTCTTTACCAGTATCTAATGTCACATCATTATAATCATCCAAAATCATATATCTATTATAGTTAGATAAAAGAGTTCTTCTTGAATACATAATATTATTTTTACCTAAAACATTAAAAACCAATGGTTTATGAGCCATATCTAAGATATCTTTTATTTCATCACTCGCTAACTCATTAGAAATTACTCCACTGTCACACCCGTGATCTAAATAGTAATTAATCGAATTATAATTAGTAGCAAAGTGATTTTGAAACCATATAAGTTCAATGCCTTCGTCTTTGAAGATATTATATACACCCAAATCTTCAAAAATAATTCCTCTAAATCTTTTAAATTGTTCCTTACACTTTTTTAACTTATCTATAGCATCTGTATCCATTACTCGATTTAATAAAACATATGCATCATTCGGAATATCTTCTAGTTCGAAAGATGCATAACCAATAGAAAAATATGCAACTGCAAAAAGAAAATTGGTATAGCCAATTTTCTTATAGTCATCAACTTCATTAATTTTATTAATATTAATCAATATTTTTGACTTTTTCATCATTTGCTCTAAAACTTACTGATAATCCATCACCGATATCATAAAATCTAGTAACGAAATCATCTCTCTCTTTCAAATATTCGATATATTTTTCTATTTTATTTACTAAACCTAGTACATTTCTAGATTCAATCTTTTCCTTATTATTTACTAATCCATGGAATTTCAAATTATCAGTTATTATTACTCCACCGGGATTTAAATAATTCTCAAACTTTTCAAAAAATTTGATATATTGTCCTTTGGCGGCATCGATAAATATCAAATCATACTTATGACCTGCTAGATTTACATCTAATGCATCATTAAATACGATTTCGATTCGCTTATCCATTCCACACGCATTTACATTTTTTACAGCTTCACGATATCTCTTGTCATCTCTTTCAATCGTTGTAACCTCGACATCATCTTTAACAGAAGCCATCATCACAGCTGAATAACCAATTGCAGTACCTAATTCTAAAATCTTTTTTACATCATTTAGTTTTATATATTTTCTAATAAACTTGATTGAGTCCTTTTCGATAATAGGAACATTGTTCGCCTCAGCATAACGTTCCATATCTTTTATAACTTCATTCATTAAATTAAACACCTCTTACTCAGCCCAAAGACCATCATTTATCAATTTTTGGATATTTCTTTTATGTTCTTCGTAATCCTTTGCAAAATATAATTTGCCATTTTTATCGGCAACAAAGAAATAATCATCAGTATTAGCTGGATTCAACACCGCATCTATAGATGCTTTTGAATTTGCACAAATTGGGCCAACTGGAAGTCCTTTTACTGCACAGACTCCCCTAGTATTATATGCATTACAGCTATCTATATCAACTTGTTCTAACTTTAAACTTAGATCCTTTCTTACACCATAATATGTTGTAACATCGCTTCCTAAAGCTATCGAATCCTTAAGCCTGTTATAGAATAATCCAGCAACTTCTGTACGGTCTACAGCGCTGACAGCTTCTAATTCTACCACACTAGCAAGCGTAAGTAAACTATGAATTGAATAGCCAGAATTTTCAATTTTATCCTTATATTTGGTCAACACATTATCCATTCCATCTAAAAACACTTTGAATATTTCTTCAACTGTCGACATTTTCCTAAAAGAATATGTATCAGGGAATATATATCCTTCTAAAGGATAATACAAACTTTTATTCAATATATCATCAGTTACAAACCAGTAGTCATTAATCAATTGTTTCAAATATTTTTCATCATTTATAACCTTATAAATATCTTCCTCTTTGATTCCAAATTCCTCGCTTATTTTTTGGACATAATATGGAAACGTCTTACCTTCAATAAAAGTAATCATTATTTCTTCATTTTCTAAACTCTTACCGCTTGATAAAATTTCAAAAATGTCTGTAAGATTCATGTTTTTAGATAGAGTATACGTTCCTGGATAAATAGTTGTTCTTTCAAAAACTCCAACATAGAGTTTCGCAAATAGAGCATTTTTTATCAAATCATTCTCTTTAAGCAAATCTATAACTTTACTCTTTCCCATACCCTTGTCTACTACGAAAGTAATCTTGGTATCATCCTTAGAATCAACTGGCATAATATTTACAAGAGTTATGCCTACAAAAACAACCGCAACAATTACCAATAAAACAAAAACTCTAAAAAGCCACTTTTGCATTACTGATATAAAGGCATCAGTTTTATCCGTTTGCGTTTTCTCCAGATTCTTCATTATTCACTGCACCATTACTTTCTCTAACCTTCTCTTGAACAGAGATTAAGATATTTTCGATTACCTTCCATTCCTTATCACTTGTTAAAGGTTTTAAAGATAAATCTTCTCCTGTTGGATCATAGATATTAGCATAAACTTTAACATTGCCAGCTTCATCAGTCGTATTATCAGTGTATGCGATATAACTTTTATTGGTTTCATCGCTATCAAATGTGAATAACACATCACATTCTAATGTCTCACCACGATCATTAGTTATTTTTAATTTACCATTATCTTCCATCATATTTATTACCTTCCATTCTTCTAAGATATGTGTCTAATATTATACTAGCAGCAACACTATCTATAACTTTTTTTCTGCCCTTTCTTGATACATCAAATTCAAGAAGCATATTTTCTGCCTCAACAGTACTAAGTCTCTCATCAATCAAATTGATATTCAAACCTGTTTTTTCTTCTAAAGCACTTTTAAATTCTTCAGTTCTCTTAACTGCATCTCCTAGAGTGTTATTCATATTTTTAGGATATCCTAAAACCAATACTTCAATATGCAATTCATCAATAATCTGTTTTACTACATTTATTAATTCATCTAATGACTCATAACGTATTGTCTTATAAGGACTTGAAATCAAACCAAGTTTATCACTGGTTGCTAATCCCAATGTTTTAGTTCCTAAATCCATTCCCAAACATTTCATCAGTTCTCCAAATAGCTCCTTACAATAACTTCTAAGATTTTTTCTCTGTCAACACTCTTAATCTTGTCACGTGCTTTTTTGTAACTAGTAATGTAAGAATCATCTCCACTTAAGAGATATCCCACAATCTGATTAGCAGGATTATATCCTTTCTCTCTTAGGGCATCAGATATTTCATCCATAGTAGTTTCAATTAAAGCATCTTGAATTTCATCTACATTAAATAGAGTCGTTTTTTCAAACATTAACTTCACCCCTACTTCACTATATTGTATCATGAATAATTATCATTAACAATAAAATAAACAACAAAAAAAATCTCTATAAAAGAGATTTTAAGAATTATTATTAATAAACTCTTGAATATCGTCCTTGCTTTGAAGTCCAATAATCTTTCCAACTTCACTGCCATCCTTATAAAGAACAAGCGTTGGTATACTCATAATACCATGATTAAGAGCAATATCACTAAATTCATCAGTGTTAACTTTCAACACATTGATATCCATGTTTTCCAGTATTTCTCCCATCATTTGGCAAGGTCCACACCAATCAGCATAAAAATCTACTAAAACAATTCCATTAGATACTTCTTCATAAAAATCTTCATTACGCAAATATTTAATCATTTTTATTCATATCCTTTTTAACTTTTTCTAGTATATCGTCGATTGATTTTATATCAAGTTTTCCTTTATCTTGTAATTTTTCTGCAGATTCAGGAGAAATAACATTATATCTTAATAGAATTTCTAAAGATGCTTTATCAGCTTCTTCACGATCCCTTCCATCTCGATTAGAACAAGTGTCATATATCTCTGTAACTGAATAATATAAATCGTTAGTTATATGGGATAAAATTGGTGTATTTCTCGTTATCCACATTCCAGCTTCTGAATCATTATAATATTTCGCACTATATGGCAATTGAGCAACTACAAACAATATAGCAAAAGCATATACATAAAATTGAATTGCTCCAAATATCAATCCTAATATTTTAGATGGAAAAGTCAATATAAATGTCAGATTGATAAATTTATCAATAATACCTGTAACCTTTAAAACAACTCTTAAGATTGCCGATAAGACAAATATACAAAATGCATAAGCTATTCCTTCGTATATCAAAATATTTACAGAACTAATTCCCGAGAACACTCCACCAAAAGATATAAATGGTAAATTTTGATATAACAACACACTTATCGGATTCTTTAAATAATATGCTAAAACAAATATAAATAATGAACCAAAAAGTGATATAGCAGCAGAGAAACAACCATATTTCCATCCTCTATATGCTCCATATGCAATCAAAACAATAATTAATAAATCAACTATGCTCATACAACACACTCCTATTATTTATTATACGTAAATCTGTTTAAAAAATCAATAAATTATGTTATATTATGTCTAGGTGAAGAGAACATGAAACAACAAACAATCGTATTTAAAGTATCCGATAACTTGAAAGATGAAATCATTGATTTCTATAAAGATCGTTTTCTTGATAAGAAACCTCCTTATTCTGTATTTCAAGTTAAAGATTATGATTGTGTTATAACACTATACGAATCAGGAAAGATAATGTTTCAAGGAATAGGTGCTGATATCGAAGCAAGTTATTGGACAGAACAAGAAAGAATAAAAAATAAAAGAGATGTTAATAGTGAAATAGCATCTGATAAAGAAAAGAAAGAAAAAAAGGATGAAGAATTAAAAGACGATAGATTTAAAAATATATCAACTATTGGTTCTGATGAAGTTGGAACTGGAGATTATTTCGGACCAATAATCGTCACTGCATCATTCGTTGATATCAAAAGAAAAATGATGCTATATGATTTAGGTGTCAGAGATTCTAAAAAGATAACTGATGATAAGATTTTAGCTATCGCTCCTACTCTAATAAAAGAATTTTCTCACGTAACATTTATATTAGACCCTAAAACCTATAATGAAAAAGGTATTACCAATATGAATACCATCAAATCTATATTACACAATAAAGTATTAGTGGGAATTACGAAAAAAGATAATTATCCATATGACAAAATTGTAATGGATCAATTCGTATATCCTAAAAAATACTTCGAGCATATTAGTAAAGTACCAGAAAAAGTTACCAACATAACATTTACTACTCATGCCGAAGATAAATGTTTATCAGTTGCTGTATCAAGTATCATATCTCGTTATATCTTTTTAAAAGAGATGGATAAATTAAGTGCTGAATTAGGAATTAAGATCCCCAAAGGAGCTGGTATTGAAGTAGATAAAGTTGGCGCTGATATCGTAAAGAGATTTGGCGAAAAGAAATTGTATTCAATAGCAAAGCTTAACTTTAAAAACACAGATAAAATAAAAGAACTCTTATAAACTTATCAAGAATTCTTTTAAACCATAAACAGGATTATATCCTGTTTTTATTTTTTGATCCAAATCGCATAACATAACAATAATGTCCTTTATCTCATCTAAAGTATATATCTTAGCATTTCGACTTACAGCATTTAATCTATACGGATTTGAATATCCCAATGTTTTACAGATTTCTGTGTCTGACAAATGATGATTAATTGCATCCTTTACCATATACATATTGATATATGAATTGGCTAGCAACCCCACTAAGTCATTTACTTTAACGCCAGATGCTAAAATACGATCCATTACTTCAAAAGCTACTTTAAAATTTTTAGCAATTACCGCATTTGAAAAATCAAAATTACTATCATTATAATTTTTAAACCCACATAGATCAACCATACTCTTTGTAATATGATTATCTAAGTTGCTCATCTTATCTATTTCTTGAATAAATAAGTCGATATTACTAAGACAATTATTCTTAAGCAGTGTATATGCATCTTTATCTATAGTAACTCCAACTGAAGATATATATTCATTAGCAATCTCATTAAACTTAGCATCATCGATTGTCGATAAATCGATAACCTCTGCTCCAGCAGCAATCACCTTTTTAGTTAAATCTTTGCTCTTTAAGATTTCATCACATACGAAGATAATAACACTATCATCATCTTTATTAGCTAAAAATTGAATTATGGCATTACTCTCCTTTTCGTAAGCATTTTTACCTCCAAAAAAGTTAACATCTTTAATAATCAATCCTCTTTGACCATCAAATAATCCATAATATGACGCATCTTCAATACAATCGAATATTGAAACCTCAGTTAAAGAAAATTTAGTAATATTATCAATCCCTTCAAGAATTCGATTGATTTCTATATTGAGTAATCTATAACTTGAACTTTTAATTAAATAAACTTTCATAACTCACCTACTTATATGATATTTTGCATTCATATCCTTCATTATTATAATAATCTTGAACAGCTTCTATTTCTGATTTGTGATCTAAAGGTGTACTTTGTATATAGCTATCGAAGAAATATGAAATATGGTCAACACCAATATATGTTTTAACATTCAAAGACAAATCTTTTATCTCTAATTCATATGACAAATCATCCGTTAAATCTAACGAGTTACGAGTCTCCTCAAATGTTTTATAAACATTATCTAAGACTTCCTTATTTTCAGCTTTAATAACCTCTTCTCGATAAAAGCCATACATTTTATCGCCAATATAGCGATATTTTACAACTTCTTCATAATTAGAATACTTGTGTTGTTCATTACTACAAACTATCCACGTCTCAGTATGATGATTGTAATCATATACAAGATTAAGTAATATCATAGCAATTACCCCAACGCATATTACAAAGGTAGCCTTCTTAGGGTCATATGTAGCTTCACTCTTACGTTTTGTCATATCTTTACCTCTTTATACTAAATTTCTAAGTTAATTATATCATAAACACGTATAAAATATTATATATTTCAAAAAACACTTGAAAAGCCATAATTTTTTTGTTAGAATTTTAGGTGCATGGCGAAGTTGGTGAAGTGGTTAACACGCCGGATTGTGGCTCCGGTATGCATGGGTTCGATCCCCATACTTCGCCCCATTTAGAAAATAAAAACACACTTAGTGTGTTTTTTTAATTATATTGAATTGAGGTGTATTGCTATAGAACAAAATTTATTACATGTTGCTCTTAAAGATTCTCAGTTTAGAAAAGCATATATTTATGGAGTAAAACATGGATTAATAAAACGTTTCTCAACTTCTTTTTTTAATGATATGAGAAGTGTCTACCTTGTATTATGGGAATGTACTTTATATGACTTTTTTATAAATGGGTTAAATGTTGGTAGATGTCGAGAAACAGCTGATTATCTAACTAGAATGTTTCCTGAATGGGCATTATATATTGGATTTTTACCAGCTATAAAAGGTACATTACGCTCACCAGGCGGTGAACACTCATGGATTGTAATAGATGGTAAAGTTTATGACACTAGTCTTCTTTTAATAATTGATGAACAATATGCTCACAATCTAGGATACAAAATCGATGAACTTATAAATGCTCACCCTTCCCCAAAGAACGGTAAAAGTTTAAAACTTTAAAATTGATTTTTTATGTATTTATCACTATAATAATTAGAAACCATTAGGAGGTAACATTATGTTAGGAGAAGCACTAAAATGTATCAGAATAGCTCATGGAAACTTAACATTTAACGAATGCGCTAAAGGAGTTGGAGTAACTGGTACATATATATCAGAAATTGAAAAAGGAAGGAGGAATCCTTCTCTAGCAACTTTAAAAGACTTAAGTTCATTTTATGAAATACCATTAAGTGTAATTATGGAATTAGATGAATTTAATGATACTTGTGATGATTTATCATATCAAAAAACATTATTAAAAGCATTAGAGTATTATATTCAAAACAGTGAACAACCAAAAGATAGTTCTAAATCAGAAGATACAAAGCGTCTTGGGAAAGTATTGAAATAAGTAACATAAGATGTTATAGTATCGCTCAGATGAAGAAAATAATCTGTTACTTGTTAAGAGATTAAAGGTCCTTTTCAGGAGCTTTTTTTGCTTTATTAGAAGAATTTATACAAAGTTTGGATTTTGATGAATATTACCAATACGTTCTATATAAATAAAAAGATACAAGCTGTATCTTTTTATTATAAATTCAAAAATTTTTCTAATTCATCCTTTATATCTTCATAATAAAATATTATCAACCAT